>DCYW01000011.1:0-30649 GCA_002331185.1 Patescibacteria group bacterium UBA2100
TCAGGGGTTCCCTTCGCCACCAACGTCCCTCCTTCATCTCCCCCTTCTGGACCAAAATCAATAATGTAATCGGCAGATTTAATAACGTCCATATTATGTTCAATAAGCACAACGCTGTTTCCACGACGTACCAACTCTTGCAAAATTTCTATAAGCTTGGCAACGTCGTCGTAATGCAACCCAACTGTAGGTTCATCAAGCAAGTACATAGTTTTAGTTGTTCCTGGCCTATACAATTCAGAAGCTATTTTTACGCGCTGTGCTTCTCCTCCTGAAAGAGTCGTAGCACTTTGCCCTAATGTAAGATAGCCAAGCCCTACTTCTCCAAGTGTCTTTAGGCGATCATAAATTCCTGGTATATCTTGAAAAAAATCGATAGCATCCTCGATTGTCATATTAAGCACTTGATAAATATTTTTGCCTTTGTATTCAACCTCAAGAGTTTCTTTCATGAAGCGCTTCCCCAAGCATACATCACACGTTACATGTACTGTTGGCAGGAAATGCATTTCAACTGCAACCATGCCGTTTCCTTGACACGCTTCACAGCGCCCTCCTTTTACATTGAAACTAAAACGTCCTGGCTTCCAGCCACGCGCACGTGCTTCGGTTGTTTCTGCAAAAAGGTCGCGAATATGAGTAAACGCTCCCGTATAAGTCGCCGGGTTTGAACGTGGAGTTCTTCCTATTGGTGACTGGTCAATAAGTATAGAGCGTGTAATGTATTCAGTGCCAGAAAATCGTGCACAGTTGTACACTTTTGCACTTCTATATTTTTTATCAAAGCGTGCCCGAAGATTTTCATGAAGAATTTCGTACATAAATGTTGATTTTCCAGAGCCAGACACACCAGTAATTGCAACAAATCGTCCCAGTGGCACATCTACACTAAGATTTTTGATACTAAACTTTTTACCTCCACGGATAATAAGTGCCCCTTTGTTTGCTTCTCTACGAGTCTCGGGTACTGCTATCTCCTTTTCTCCACGCAAGTATGCGAGTGTTGCGGACTTTGACCTATTCGTTTTGACTGAAAGCAAGTCTTTCATCCAACCCGAGGCAACAACTTCGCCACCGTGAACACCTGCGCCTGGTCCAATATCGATTAAATAATCTGCTGCAAAAATTGTATCTTCATCATGCTCTACGACGATAATAGTATTCCCAAGGTCACGCAGTTTTGTGAGTGTTTTAATAAGGCGATCGTTATCTCGTTGATGAAGACCGATAGTAGGTTCATCAAGTACATACATAGCACCTACCAAACCACTGCCAAGCTGACTTGCAAGGCGAATACGTTGTGCTTCACCGCCTGAAAGTGTATTCGCACGACGGTCAAGTGCTAAATATGCGATACCAACATTTATCATAAATTGCAAGCGATCAGTAATTTCTTTAACGATGACTCGAGAAATTTCTTCCTCAGTTTCTGTGAGCTCAAGTTCTATGAAAAAGTCTTGAGCATCCGTTATAGATAGAGATGCCAGTTCTACGATATTCTTTCTATTTTTACCCTCTCCCAAGAATACATTGAGTGCTTCTTTGCGTAATCGCGCTCCATTACACACTTCACATGGATCATTCATGAAATAATGCTTGGTTCCTAACCCCTTACATTCTTCACATGCTCCGTACGGCGAGTTGAAACTAAATAACCGTGGTTCTACTTCAGGAAACGAAAATCCATCGTACGGGCACATAAATTTTGCCGAAATAATGTGTTCTTCACCTCTTGGATCAATCACGCGCATGAGTCCATCTGCTTCAGTAAGTGCACCCTCTATTGCCTCTGAAATACGCTCCTCAGTACCTTTTTTGTCATCCGTGAACTCAGTGACGTATATTTCATCGACAAGAATATCAATATCGTGCTTCTTTGTCTTTGTAAGGACTACCTTTTCACGCAAACTTACTTCTTTTCCATCCACCCGAGCTCTTTCGTATCCCTTGCCTAGCATGTCGTACAATAACTGGTAGTATTCCCCTTTTCTTCCAACAACAACAGGAGCATACAGTTGAATTTTAGCTGAATTAATGTCAACACCAAGTATCTTTTTAGAATCTTTCGAGGTACTCGCGATGAGTTTTTTTATAGTCCCAAGGATTTCTTCATTGCTTAGTTTATGAATTGGCCGATCGCACTTTAAACAATGTGGTCGACCAACGCGTGCGTACATAACACGCAAGTAGTCGTAAATTTCAGTAATAGTTGCAACGGTTGATCGTGGGTTGTTTGAACGCGACTTTTGGTCAATAGAAATAGCAGGAGAAAGACCTGTGATTTCATCAATATCTGGCTTTTGCATTTGTCGCAAAAATTGACGCGCGTAAGCACTGAGTGATTCAACATAGCGACGTTGCCCTTCAGCAAAAATAGTATCAAACGCTAAGGATGATTTTCCAGAACCCGAAAGTCCAGAAATAACCACCATCTTATTTCGCGGCATTTCAACAGTAATATCTTTCAGATTGTGCGTCCGTGCACCTTTTACAACAATTTTATCTTCCATATATACAAATCGGTCCCTGCATGGAGGCAGGGGTTAGCACGGACACTATACCACAAAGCAGCTACGCAACAAAAACTATACATTCAGACATCCGATGTTTGAATTTTGTAGATAGCAAGCAAAAAGAGGTCAGCTGTTGCAGCAGCTGACCTCTTTAAGTACAAAAAGGATGTCACTGATTAAATCAAGAGTTCATGGAAATAGATAGTAGCCAGCAGCATCAAAAGTATTGCTATCAGAACTACTAAACCAGCACGTTGCATCGGTGTAATCATGGCATTCCTCTCTTTCCATAAAAGACGATACTACGAACAAGAAAAATATCAAGCTACTGCGACGCATCGCAGTAATTTTAAAAGAAAACCAGTAAACCAAAATATATGGACATCCGATGTCCATATATTTGCTAAGTGGAAAGTGCTGCTTCTAACACCTTTACCTCATCGCGAAGCAAAGCTGCAGTTTCAAAATCAAGATTTTTGGCAGCTTCAAGCATTTGCTTTCGTTTCTGCGTTACAAGCTTCTTTCTTCCCGCTTTTGTTGTAACTGTTGCCGTATCAATTTCCACCATCTTGTTTACTGCTTTAGTATGACTCTTCGTAAATTGACTAGAAATATCGGTAATCGCCTTCTTAATACTCTGAGGAGTAATTCCATGTTTTTTGTTATGTGCTACCTGCCTTGCTCTACGCCGACTGGTTTCATTAAGTGCGCGCTCCATTGAGCCTGTAACATTATCAGCATAGAGAATAACGCGCCCATTCACGTTACGTGCTGCGCGGCCAATTGTTTGAATAAGCGCAGTATCACTACGCAAGAATCCTTCTTTGTCGGCATCGAGTATTCCCACGAGTTCTACCTCTGGCAAATCAAGTCCTTCACGAAGCAGGTTCACTCCAACAAGTACGTCAAACTCTCCTCTTCGAAAATCAGTCAGGATGCCAATTCTTTCAACTGTCTTTATGTCGCTGTGTATATACTTGGCATTAATACCACTCTCTTCAAGATACTCTGCTAAGTCTTCTGCCATCTTTTTTGTGAGCACTGTTACTAATGAACGTGCGCCATTTTTTGTAACCTTCTGTGCCTCTTCAATAAAATCTTTTACTTGCCCTGTATAAGACTCACTCGAAACAACAGGACGCACACTTACTTCTGGATCAACCAATCCAGTAGGTCGAATTATTTGTTCAATAACTGAACAAGCAGCAGGATGCTTCCCTACCTGTTCTTCATGAATTTGTGCGTGCTGTTTTTGTTTGTAATCAGTATGCAGCGAACACGAATCATCACTACTGTGCTCAAGTTCATACTTACTTGGGGTGGCACTTACATAAATCGCCTCACCAATTCGCTCCTCGAACTCCTCAAAATTCAATGGTCGGTTATCTCGCGCACTTGGGAGGCGAAAACCAAACTCAACGAGAGTATCTTTTCGAGACCTATCTCCTGCCTGCATTCCAGCAATCTGCGGAAGCGTTACGTGTGATTCATCTATCACCGTTAAAAAGTCTGGTGTCCCATCGTCCTTCTTAGGAAAATATGAAATGAGCGTGTGCGGTGGTTCTCCAGATTTACGTCGATCAAAATGCTTAGAATAGTTCTCAATGCCGTTGCAGTAGCCTATTTCCTTTATCATTGCGATGTCTTGCCGCGTTCGTCGATTTAAGCGCTCTGCATCAAGCTCTTTCCCTGAACGCCTCAATATACTAAGGCGTTCTTTTAACTCAACTTCTATATCTTTTAGCGCCTGATCCTTTACTTCGTCTGGTGTAACAAAATGCTTCGCGGGAAATATATCAACTTGGACCTCTTTGTTTTGAATTGCGCGAGTTATAGGATCAAGGCGTTCTATGTTCGTAATGGTGGTTCCTTCAAAATGAAGACGAAATATGACTTCCTCGTTGGCTGGCATGATCTCTATGGTATTACCAAGGGCTCTAAATGTTCCGGCAAGTAAATCTCCTGCAACACGGGTGAAATACATTTCCACCAACTCTCGTACCAATGTTGCTCGTGTGTAGGTGCCACCAACTTTCAAATCGAGGATAACACGTGCATACTCGTCAGGGCTTCCTAAACCATAAATAGCAGAGACTGATGCAACCACTATCACATCTTTTTTTGTAAGAAGCGCTTGTGTGGAGGCATGGCGCAAACGATCAATCTCTTGATTAACCTGTGCTTCTTTTTCTATAAAGGTATCGGTAATTGCCACGTACGCTTCTGGTTGATAGAAATCATAGTATGACACAAAATAGTGGACTTCATTATTGGGAAAGAATTCTCGAAACTCTGCTGCAAGTTGTGCCGCAAGCGTTTTGTTATGCGCAATAACGAGCGTGGCTTTTCCTGTGTTTTGTATGACGTTGGCAATTGTGTATGTTTTGCCAGTACCAGTTGCTCCAAGTAATGTTTGGTGACGCTTTCCATTTTTTACGCCTTTTGTTAACTGAGAAATAGCTGTTGGTTGATCTCCAGCAGGCTCATACGGTCTGACTAAATTAAAAACTTTTTTCTTCACCACACTACTGTACGGTACAAAGTAAAAACCGACAACTCTTATTGTCGGTTTTTACTTTGTACAGAATCTTATTCAGCCTCTTTATCAACTTGTAGCAAAACGACATCAAACATAAGCGTCGCGTTTGCGGGAATAATGACATTACCATCTTTGTCAGTTAAATCGTTTGGGCCATAGGCTAAGTCTGACGGAATAACCAAATTTCGAGTACCTCCTTCTCGCATGCCAACTAAACCAAGCTCCCACCCAAGGATAACTTCACCTTGTCCAAGCGTAAACATATATGGCTCTGTGCTGCCAGTCGATGTGTCAAACACGGTACCATCAGGAAGTGTGCCGACATAGTGTACGTATACAGTATCGCCGAACTGAGCCTCTATACCATCACCAATAGCAATGTCATTTATATCAAAATTAGAGATAGTATCTTCAACCTCTTCAAAGTATGCCTGGTATTGAGAAGATGCACTGCCTATATCATCAGGAGAATCATCGACAGTACTTGTTTGTACAGATAGCGCAAAGAGTCCAGGAACAAATGCGATAACAGAAATAAGTGCTATCCCTACTGCAATCCATTCCTTTTGCGTGAGCTTTTTCATTGATATCAATTATATAATACCTCAGAAGAATCTAAAGAAATGTTATACCCAGATTTTTATTCAGACGCAGCAAGAAGGTTCTTGAAAAGTATTGCAACAGTTAGTGGTCCGACACCTCCAGGAGTTTGTGAAAATAGAGAAGCATTTTTTGCACATGCGTGTGCAATATCTCCCACAACACTACCTCCAGCATTTGCGGTCCCAGCGTCAATAAGAACGACACTGTTTTTAACCATATCTGGTTGAATAAGGTTAGGTACACCTGCCCCCGAAACAACAATGTCTGCTTCAAGAAGTGTTTTTCTAAAGATGTTGCGATCTGTTTTAGTATGAAGCATAACGACATCGCCACCTCGTGCTTCAAGTACTTTCTGAACTGGCAAACCAACAAGTTTTCCCTGCCCGATAATGGCTATTTTTTTGTGAGCAACTGAAACAGTATGTTCATCAAGAATTGCAAGTACTGCTCCTGCTACAGGAGGAATACATACGCCCATATTAGCGACGAACTTATCAAAAGTTTCTTTATTGAGTAGGTCAATATCTTTCTCCACTGGAATCGCTGCAAGCACTTCTTTATTTGAAATATGTGCAGACAATGGAAGTTGAACAACGATGCCTTGAACGCGTTCTGATACCTCGTGTATGTAGGAAATAAGGTCTGCACTTGAAACACTTTCTGAGAACCTCTTTTTTGTTAACACCACTCCTATATCTGAAGCAAATCGTTCTTTTGCAGCTACAAAAGTATTCGTAACCGCATTATTTCCAACAACAATAATGGATAGCTCAATAGGTGTATGAAATTTCACTACATCCTTCTTTAGTGTATCTTTAATTTTATGAGCAATCGCATGCCCGTCTACAATCGTATTCATTGAGGTATCCTACTCTGTAATAAATAAACGCGCCAGTCTTAGGTCTTCATATGTGTACGTGCCCTTCAATGCTTTGTATACTGGAGAAAGTTTAGTGCCGCCACTTTTCTTAAATGCAGCTCGTGTATCTTTCAGGAAAGTGTCTTCTGGTTTTAGATATGCAAACGATGATTCTTCACCTATTTCTTTTAGCTTTTCTAGATGCGCCAAGATAGTTCCTCTTGTCATTCCACGTTCTCGTATTATATCCTCCAGTGTTTTTCCTTCATTGAGTAAGTAGCGTGTTTTAATATGAGTTGGAATAATAGTAGCTTTTGACGCTTCACTTTCTGTACGACCCACTTTGCTGATGAATGTTTTTTGCATCTCTTGAATTCTTGTTTCTGAGAATTTACTAAATATATTTTCCCATCTCTGTGATTCAGCTTGTAATTGTTGATCACGCATGCGCACATACGGATGTACTTCAAGCGCAGTTCTGTTTAATCCATGCAACGTCAGTCCTTCAAGAGTGCGCGCACGAGACAGCGCAACGTACCCTTGTCCTGGAGCAAATGCACGAGAGAGGTCTACTTCAACTGCATCAAGGCTCATTCCTTGGCTTTTGTGCACGGTAATAGCCCATGCAAGTCTCAGTGGAACTTGTGCAACAGAGGCAAGAACTTTATTGTCGTCCATTGTTTCCCATGCTGTTGGTGTCGCGACAATTTCTTCTCCTGCATGTGTTTTTATGACTGGATGTTCTCCAGATAAATCCACAACCTCTCCCAGTGTGCCGTTTACATATTCTTGATCTGGATTATTTTTTACAAACATGACACGTGCACCAATTTTGAGCTCAAGTTTCTCTGGTGCCAACACACTCTTTTTCAGTGATTCCACTAAATTGGCGCGACCATTTGATACCATATCGTACACTGTACTCTGCCCTTTTAGTTTTGAAAGCTCTTCAAAGTTTCGCTTATCAACATTTTGATTATGCGTATGCAAAACAACTGGTTCTTGTCCTGCATACTCACTTGCATCAACGTTTTCTCGAACCATTCTACTCTGAAGAGATTCTTGCGATTCAATGGAAATTTCGCCATCACGAATATCATTCAAAATGTCTAGTAATTGACCACCTTCTTGTCGGTACTGGTCAGTTAGGTAGCACGTTCTAAAATCAGCCTCGTGCCAGGCTTTGGATGAGTCTGCAAAAGCGTCTTCGCTTCCATCGCGAACGATAGGTGGTAACTGAAAGAAATCTCCAGACAGAATCACCTGTAGGCCACCAAAAGGTTCGGTGGTGCGCCGCAATGCCTTTGCGACTGCATCTACCATATCCAAAAGTTCTGGTCGCAACATAGATATTTCGTCTATCACAAGCACACTCGCCCGCTCAAATCGCTTTACCAATGGTTGCCTTTGGGCAAGTGTGTCAATATCCCACTCGGTGAGATAATCTTTAATTCCAATACCAGCCCACGAATGTATCGTCATGCCACCTAGGTGTGTTGCAGCAATACCCGTTGAGGCAGAAATACCGATACCTACACGATGTTCGCGCAAATACTCAATGTACTGATTTAACACATGTGTCTTTCCCGATCCAGCAGCACCAGTGAGATAGACATTGCGACCAGTTTTTAAGATTCCAAGGGCGGTCTCTTGTTTCATATGAGAACGTTAAAAGAGTCGGGCAAAAAGATTTTATAGCAATGACTCGACAAATGCCTAACGTACTGAAATTGAATTAATGACAACAGCTTCAATAGGACGATCTTGCTCCTGTGTTGGAGTATCTGCAATTGCATTCACGACATCCATTCCTTCAGTAACACGCCCAAATACTGTATGTTTATCATCCAGAAAATCGTTATTTGCTACATTAATGAAGAATTGGCTTCCGTTTGTGTTTGGGCCAGCATTAGCCATTGAAATTGTTCCGATTGTATTGTTGTTGTTTGCATAAATTTCATCATCAAATGTATACCCTGGCCCTCCGGTTCCCCAGAGGTCTGTGAGGGAGTCATCTTTTGTTTGTGGGTCACCTCCTTGAATCATAAAGTTTGAAATAACTCGATGGAATTTTGTTCCATCGTAAAAACCATCTCGCGCCAACGTCACAAAGTTTGCAACAGTGTTTGGTGCATCTTGTGGAAAGAGTTCAAATGTAATAGAACCCATTGAGGTTGTCATTACGATAGTTACCTCATCTGTAAGCGACGCTGAATCTATTTGTGTTGTACCTGATGTTTGTACGTTTGTTTCTTCTGGTGACATAAAATATATAAATGCTCCGAGAGCTAAAATACTAATGAGTGCGATTATCAAATAAATATTTTTCATACGTCTTTTATTTAGTTAGAGAGACAGTATACCACAGCATGTTTTCCTACACATGTGTTACACATATAAAAATATCGGCGGCAACAGTACACTGTTGCCGCCGATATATGGTGTATTTAGACACGATTACTCAACTGGTCTAGATGTTGCTGCTCCACGATGCGCACCATGTCGATTACCACACGCCTCTCGGTTACGAAATGGCGGTTGTGGCGAACGCATGTCTACAGGCCGCTCATTATCGCAGAATCCTTCAGGATACGCGGCACGTATCCTAAGAGTAAACACCTCTTCCATGAGAACGTACCTAACAATTATGTACGTCACCCCTCCAACAACTGTTGTTGAAAGAATACTTGCCCCTGCCACAGATACAGGTACTGCAGCCAACGATGATGCGGTACACGGAATTACACTGTAACTCAGAAAGCTACCGACATCTGTGACTTCATCATCTAATACTGCACTGACCGCGGCACAAAGCGCCGCAGCTTTTGTGATATCCGCAACCTTAACCTGCGGATCAGACGTTGCCTGCGGTGGCTCATAAGCAGGTTCAGCAGATGGTGGTGGCGGCGGAGTTACCGGAGGTGTCACAGGCGGAGTTACCGGTGGTGTCACCGGCGGAGTTACCGGAGGTGTCACAGGCGGAGTTACCGGTGGTGTCACAGGCGGAGTTACCGGTGGTGGGCAGATTGGTGGACATGCCGGCGGCGGAGGTGGTGGTACAAAATCAGCAAACGCCACTGACGAAGTTGCAAAAAGTACAAAAAGCATTGCGCTTAATGCCTGTAAAAGGGTGTGTTTGTTCATAATTAACCCTCCTTTCTGTAAAAATAGTACAGTAGCTAGGCGTGACTGTCAACTATCAATTTTAATTGAGGATAGAAGGTTTTATATCTCTACAGGATGGGTAATAATACAGATTTCCAGTGTATGAATTCTTTTGCAAACCTTACATTTTAAAAAAAATCATCGTCACGCTCTTTCAATTAAGCGAGATAACCGAGTCTATTACAAAAAATGTATCAATGAGCATTACTAACATTCCTCTAGAATCTTTTTCAATAGTTACTGTCGTGCAATTATTTTTGCGACCTTTTCAGACGCATCTTTCTCCCCGAGCGGTAAATGTGGTCCACCCTCTAATAGATGTGCGTGGGCATTTTTGCCTGCAACTGCCTTAAGCACATCTGTTACCAACTTTTTTTGTCCAGCCACACTAACCCATTGATCATTTGTAGGAATCACAACATCAATAGTTACGTTTTCTGGCCAATCTTGAAATTCGAGCGTAGCCCCGTTGTTTTTAAAGGCTTTAGTATAGTTTATTAGATCAAGACCTTCACCACCTGCAATTGGTACGGCTCCTTTAAGTACTCGCTCTTCAAAATCTGCATCTTGCATTGGTCCAAGAATCTTTGCTAAATCTGCATCATGAGGTGTGATATCTCTTTTCAAAAAAAGTTGCACAAGATATGAGGAAGATAGCCTTCCTATCTTTCGGAAAAAGTCACGCAATACCACACCAATGAATGTTGGCTCAACTGCGAGCAATTGCGTGACTTCACCAGGTATAGCTGGAGCAATGAGTACAGCATGTATTTTGGGAAGCGTTTTTTCAGATGACACAACAACTCGCGCCAATGCAGCCAGGGTCGCAAAACCGCCCGCGCTGTGCCCAACAATAGTAATTTCGTTAGATGGTTTTTCCAAATTTTCTACTGCTTCTCTGAGTGCTTTTTCAGTAAGATGCACACGACTTTCAAAATTCTTGTGACGTTCTGCTAGTACAGGGTCACTATCGTTAGTCATGTTTTCAGGATTCTCTCGATTGGCAAAATACTGTGCATCACGCACCGACATAATTGGCGTCTTTCTCTTTGTATTCTCTCCGTCATCTAAACTCTCTCCACCAGCAGAAATTTCTTGTTGCCGCACTGATTCTTCTTCAGGATGTGTGCTGAGAAATGTAAACTTTTTGCTTTTATCAGGAAACAGCCGCGCAACATCGCTGTACATGTCGATACTCTCACTTAGACCTGGAACGAGGATAATTGGAGTATCTTCATTCGACGTTTCGATATGCTCTTTCCTGTTTTTAGGAGTCTCCATAGATAAAATTGGTATGTTAATTGGTATCGCTGCTTCCTTGCGTTTCTTTTTTGGGCATACCCCACTGCCATTTTGGTTTTTCGCCCTTGAGGTAGGCAATACGAAAAAAAATAATTGTAAGAAAAATAAATGGAAGTAAGAACGTAAATACGACTTCTCGCCCTGAACTATTTTTATCAAGAGTGAGTGCAAAGAGCAGCACTGCCGCACTAAACACTGCAATCGTGGCAAAACCTTGCCATGTTGCTGGTACCCAACCCCATCCAAATGCCTTGCGCTTAAACCAATATCCTTCTGGATTATCTTTTAGGTATTCAATATATTCCTTCGACAGTTTCATGTTAATTAGTATAGCAAATTATTGAATCTTTTTGCTTTACTCACATAAAACGAATGCCTCAATAAATTGAGGCATTCAGCAAAAGAATGGCTCTATAGAGCTATTTTGTAAGGGAGTTTTCAATTTCACTAAAATAACTAAAAAGTGCTTTCACCCCAGCTACATTTTCCTTCCATTCTATTGTTTCGTGGGTTTTAAGCTCTACAGTAATTGCTGGAATCCCTATTGAGGCCAACCACCCTTCAGCATCCCCAGTTATAGGATACGCATCGAATGATTCAATCGCTCTATATCCTGATGCATCTGAATAGACATTCATAATATCCGTAGTGGTAGCCAGTACGCCATTTTCACACTCTGAAGCATAGACTGCGTTTGATTGGCTATGCCAAAAAACGACGGCGTCTACCTTCTTGTTTGTTACAAAATCACGAAGAGCACCCGTTTCTGGTTCAGAAAACGGTTCTGTACCCGCATTAACAACCTGAGTGCGCCATGTACTTTCTGGTTGCCACTTACAGCCGAAATTTCGGTTGAGATCAACATTCTGTGCATTGAAACGTCCAGTACCATTAGATGTATCAACCACGATATCAGCAGAAGTAAATCTTCCTTCCTTTCCAACAACATCAAATAGACCGTCGGGGTTTAGTACAGGGAGTACAGTAATAACAATATCTTGTGGTACTACAGATGGATTCGCAGAAAGATAATCTATAAATGTGTATGCGAGTAGAACACTATTCCATTCATAACCACCATGCATGCCTCCAACAAATAAGAGGTGCGTGTTTCCCTCTCCGTAGGTATATGTGTCAATAGATCGTCCCTCAACTGAAGCTCCGATACTAATTGGTACACCCACCGCGTCTTTCCCTTCTGGCTCGACAACAGAGTTGGGTGAATCTTGCAGAAAAAAGACGCCAAGGACTCCTACAGCAAAAAGAAATAGAACAAAGCCAATAAATTTGTATGACACAAATCGTATTAGTTAGCGTACAAATTAAACACCGCCTCTATACCTTTTTTGTTTTTTTCCCACTCGGTACTTTGATGATCTGAAAGAAGAACGCTAATGGCAGGAATATTGTTTTTCGCGAGCCAATTCACCATGTCACCTGTTATTTCGTAAAAGTCAAATTCTTCGTATGCTTGATAACCCGAAGCATCAGCATATGTATTTGTAAGTGTATTCGTTTCTATTGATACCCCATTGCGACAACTTGAAGCAAATACACCCCCTGCAGCACTGTACCAAACAACAACCGCTTCAGGTTGGTTTACTCCTACGTAATCACGGATAGCTTGGGTCTCAGGTTCAGAAAATGTTTCTGTACCACCACTAACTGTTGTACTTTGCCATTTGCTTGATGGTTGCCATTCGCAGTCAAAGTTTCTGTTAAGATCAACGTCGCGTGCGTTAAAGCGTCCAGGAATTGTATCTTCAAAAGATGTTGGGACATCGGCTTTACTAAAACGCCCGTCGGTTCCAATAACTGTATTAAGACCATCAGGATTAAGTACAGGAATCACCGTTACTTTCACGTTTTTTGGAATAACGGTAGGGTTTGCCTCTAGATAGTCCATCAGTTCATATGCAACGAGCACAGTGTTCCACGAGTACCCTCCGTGAATACCACCTACAAAGAGAAGTTCCGTATCTCCAGTGCCGTAGTGATACGCGTTAATGTCTCTACCCTCTACAGAAGCACCGATGCGTGTAATGCTTTCGTCTTTTGTCACGTCTGTTTCATTTGTGTTTGCATCAGTGGTAATGTCAGCTACTACAGTTGTGTCAGTAACTTCAGTTTCACTGGTTGAAGACTTCTGGCTAACAAAATACCCGATACTTCCAAGAATAAAAAAAAGAAGTACAATACTAATGGTTTTTTTCATGAAATACATGTTACCACATTATTTTATGTACCTCATCTCTGCAGCTGAAGGAGAGTTGAAAGGCTAAAGGATCCTGCCGAGTTCTTTTTTGCACTCTTTATAGTTTGGAATGGTACGAGCTACCAATGCCCAGAAATTTTTTGAATGATTGAGTTCTTGTAGGTGACAGAGCTCATGCACAATAACATAGTCACGTAGCGCTTCTGAGATAAAAACGATTTTATAGTTAAAGCTTAGGTTCTTTTTGCTTGAGCAACTCCCCCAGCATGTTTTTTGGTCACGTATGGAAACAGAATTATATGAGTATTTATAGAGAAAGTTAAAATGTTCTATTCTTTCATGTGCAAGAGCACGCGCTCTCTCTTTGTTTTTTAAGTAATCTTTTCTTGTTAAAGATACTAATGCGGTGTTTTCAAATTTCCTAAAGTAATTCATTCGTCTTAGTAGCCATTCTTCCTTTTCACGTACAAATGCCGCAGCGATAGAATCCATCGCTCTAAACGGTAGTGTAACTACCACGGTACCATCTGCATGAACCGTTAAACTCACACTCTTGGTACGTTTACTTTTGCGAATAGTATACGCAACTTCCTGCTCCTGCTTTGTCCTGTCTTGTAAAATTTTTGTATGCACAACAAGCACTATTCTACCGTGTCAAAAGAAACACTCAAAATATTTATTAGATTAGCATTCTGTCTGTTCTATAGTATTATCGAAATACGACCTCGGTATTGTAATCAGTTTTCTACAAGGAGTGGCGAAATCTCTTGAAAATTAATGTTCCTACCGAGGTCGTACCTTCTGAAAGGAGATTAAGATGGATCAATTAAGTGTCTACGACCTTAGGAAGAAGTATTCCGATGTGTCTTGGAAAGCGCTCTTGCAAGTTATGGAAATCCCCATTGCTAAAGAGCGCTCAACTGGAACATTGTATATTTTATCCCCTTTTAGCGGTGAAAAGACCGCATCATGTCAGCTGGTAGAGAAGAATGGTCGTTTCCATGATTATTCTACTGGCGAACTAGGTAACAAAGTGCAGTTTGTTCTTTGGATACAGAATCACGCTAAAGACATTACCGCTGAGTCTCTTGAAACTACTGAAAAAGTGTTTAAAGAGGCACAGAACTTAACCTTGTAATTCGCACATGCAAATTACGAGGTTGTTTTTATTCATACCTAAAACTCAATTTAAGCTTTAAATAAGATATTCCTTTTTCATGTGAATTTTGCTACCGGACTAGGACTCGGCGCAGCCCACTAAACTCGCTTCGCTCCTAAGTGGCTCCTGCCCTGACTCGGCGACAAGCACTCGCTCCGCTCGTCTTGTATACCGCCTCCGTCTTTCGAGTCCCCTCTGGAAGAGATATAGACAACCCCAACGCTAGTCGCGTTGGGGTTGTCTATATCTAGCTACCGGACTAGGACTCGAACCTAGATTGCCTGGACCAAAACCAGGTGTCCTACCATTAGACGATCCGGTAAATATATACTACATACGGCTGTATGTAGTGTGCACTATCCTAGCAAATCTAACCTATGAGTACCACCTTTCACGAACAATTTCTCCAAGATGAGCATAGTCGTTCCATGAGCACAGCGACCACTCTTTTTTACCACTCACGGTAAAGTACGTGATACCAGTGTTCGCACTTCTCATAGTATTCATCAGTTGATTTACAAAAATGTCCGGAGTAAGGTATTCGCCGAGTAAGTGGTGTGCTATGAAAAACTTTAAAAAGAAACCGTGAGAAGTGAGTACGATATGTTCTTCAGGACGTGCTTCTAACAATTCAGTAAGATCTACTACTCGTTTTTTAATGTCAGCAAAATGTTCACCGTTGTTGGTATTGGCATCATGCATCCAACTATACTCAAATTGCGCAACGGCTTGCTTCACTGCAGGGTCATCACGATGTTTTCCTTGAACTTCTAGAGGGAGTTCGCGTTCATATGCCATTGATACTGTTTCAAGAGGTACATTAGATGCGTTAGCAATTTTTTTTCCTGTGTCATACGCACGCACATAATGACTTGTGAGAACAACGTCTATGGGGATACTTCGAAAGCGAGCCGCCACAAAATCTGCTTGTTGTTCTCCATCTTTTGTTAATGGTGATTCTGCTCCCTCGCGAATACCTGTCTCATTTGCCCGACTACGTCCATGCCGTACTAAATAAATATGTTTTTTAAAATCATTCATTATCTTCTCCGATTACCTGAACAAGAGCTAACTCAAGTGGAAGCTGTTTAATATATGCGTATGGTGTGTCTGCGTATGCACCAAGAATGGCAGCGAGTGTTTTCGAGTGTAACTTAGATCCAGTTGTTTTAGAAAGTTCCTTTAAAAAAGTAAATTCATCCTCACTAAATTGTTCAATAATGCGACTTTCCACCTTATTAGAATTTCGTAACAATATAACAGCACGCACTCTATCAAGAATAAGTTTCAAGAAAGTGGTGAAATCAACATTAGCGTCGACTGCAGCATGTATCGCGGCAAATGCATCATCTAGGGATCCAGTAGAAATTGCCGTTAGTAGCTCATGAATTACCTCAGCTCTCGGAGCGCCAGTCACTGCTTCAACTTCACTACGTGTTATTTTCTTGTCGCTTGAATAAGAAAGAACTTTCTGCAAAACACCAAGTGCATCTCGAAACGAACCTTCAGCAAGAATCGCAATGAGCTCTGCTGCACCTTTGTCTAACGTAGCCTTTTCTCCTTTGGCAACTTTAAGTACTGCAGTTGAAAGAACTGATCGTGTTGGCTTTTTGAAACTATATGTTTGGCAGCGCGAAACAATAGTATCTGGAAGTTTATCTATTTCTGTCGTCGCGAGAATAAATACGACGTGTTTTGGTGGTTCTTCCAGTGTTTTAAGAAATGCATTAAATGCCTCCTTGGTGAGCATGTGCACCTCGTCAATAATGTATACCTTATATTTCGAATCAAATGGCAGTGTATGCACTGACTCCTTAAGCTCACGAAAATCATCAATCTTGCGATTTGATGCGGCGTCCATTTCATACAAATCTTTACTTGTTGTTCCGATTTCATTTGCAAGAATGCGTGCAATAGTTGTTTTTCCAGTTCCTCGTCCACCTGCAAACAAATACGCATGAGCTATATTTTTTTCAGCAATGGATTTCTTAAGTACTTCGATTACATGGTCTTGCCCAATGACATCTTTAAATGTTTGAGGGCGGTACTTTCGATAAAGTGCAATGTGATTTTCTGACATATCGAACTAGTATACCAAACTCAAAAGAAAGAGGCTGTATATAATAAAAAAGGCAATGCATCTCGCATTGCCTTTTTTGTTCATATGTCAGCGGTCAGCCATACCGACCCAGCCCCTGCCAAAGAGCCGGAAGAATGACCAATTCAAACGGGTCTACTTCTTCAACTGGTATAGTTTTGAAAGGACATTCACAGCTGCTGCACACTGGAGCCCGAGGCCCTTGCTGGTTTAACATCCTGCATAAATCAGGAGTAATTCCTCCAACATTTGCATTGAATTTGCATTCAGCGAACACTTCTTCGCCTTTTACTTTTCGATCCATTAGTTTTCCCCTAAGGTTCCGTGAATCTGTAAATTAGATTACTCTACCCCAACAGATTCAGCAAGATGTTTTTCTATAACTTCTCGTACTTGTGCAGCATCAGCACAGGCCATAAGTGCAATACGGAGTTGCTTTGCCCCTTCAAAACCTTCAACGTAGCTCGAAAAATGCTTTCGCATGGTTGCAAAACTCTTTTTTCCATCAAACACTTTTTCAAATAAATCCGAATGTTCCATCAAGACAGCAAGTTTCTCTTCGAGAGTGGGAATATATTCACTCATTGCCCATGGATTACCAAACATGCCACGCCCTATCATCACGCCGTCTGCCCCACTTTCTTCCGCTCGCTCGCGTGCATGCATGATGCTAACAACGTCCCCATTTCCTATAATCAATGTCTTTTGCTTCTTTGCATCAAAAAAGGCATCACGAATAGCAACAGCATCCGCGATAAGATTCCACTGCGCTGGTACTTTACTCATTTGTTTTCGTGTCCGTGCGTGCAATGTAATAGCAGCTGGATTTGTTTCAAGCAATATCGTTAACCACTGTTTCAATTCAACCTTATCGTAGCCAACTCTAGTTTTAACAGACACCGGCAAATCGCCGGCTCCTTTCTTTGCAGCATAAATAATTTCTTGAGCAAGTTGAGGGTTTTTAATAAGCGCTGCGCCAGCCCCTTGTTTTTCAACAGACCTATCCGGACACCCCATATTTATATCTACGCCATCAAATCCACACTCAAGTGCAACAGCAGCTGCTTTCTCGATATGCTCTGGCGTCGCACTAAAAATTTGAGCAACAATAGGACGCTCTTTTTCACCAAATTTAAATTTCATTCGCAATTTCTTTTGCCCTTTTTCATCTGCAAAAACCAATCCATCAGCTGAGGTAAACTCAGTGAAAGTCACATACTTGCCTCCCGTACCTTTACTGTACTTTGCGATGATAGAGCGGAAGGCTGCATCGGTTACATCCTCCATCGGTGCGCATACGAAAAATGGTTTTTCTAATGTTTCCCAAAAATTCATTGCACTAGACTACCACTACTCTTCTTGTGTGTCAGTACTTTCCTTAAATGTGTGGTATACGCGCTCTCCAAAGCGCATATCTATATATCGGAGCTCGCTGAGCTTATCTCGTAGAAGATATTCATCTAATACGGCTTCAAGATTAACTGCGGTTGTTTCGAGATCCTTATCTAACGCTATTCGAATTTCCCACCCAGGTTCTACATATATTCGTCCATCAATTCCTTCAAATACAAATTTAGTAGCATACACGTCTAAAACTTTTAATGTAGCGAGAAAGTTTTTGACATCTTGAAAATATTTCGGTTCCACAAATGTGCGCAATACATCACTTTTTGTTTCATCAATCCCTTTTTCAAAAATCAGAAAATCAGCGAGAGGCGATTCCTCATATATAAATCCTTCGTTATCTATAAAGTAACAGGTATATAATTCATCAGAATTTCTACACCATTGTGCATATGGTTCGCGCTCAGTAATGGTTACTCGTACCTGCTGTTTTGTTATTTGTGAATCAATAGTGACACCTTTTATTTCAGGAAACTCGTACAAAAGGATTCTTTCGAGCTCAGCAGCAGGATACAATACTGTATTTTGCTTTGAAAAGAGACCGATGAGCGGTTTTTGCGTATTGCGAAAAAGAATATGTTGTATTGCCCGCGTTCGCACTTCACTATTTCCAATAATTTCAGTTTTTTGTATAGCAAGTACAGGTGAAAATGAAATCCAACTGAGTGCTCCTAGTAGAGAAGTAATTATAATAAGTATAAAGCCAAAAATCAGGAGCCGTACTCTGAAGCGTTTTTGAGCAATTTTTGAGCGCACTAATTTCGTCTGCGCTCTGGTAAATTTTTTAGACACCTTTTTTTTCCTTGCTGTCGAGTTTTGTGATGCTCGACGACTTTTACGCCACATACCTCTAGCGTTTACTAATGACCTCCCTCCCACCTAAATACGAACGGAGTACTTCGGGAATCTGTATTGAACCATCTGCTTGCTGGTAGTTTTCAACAAGCGATACGAGAATACGAGGACCTGCTACAGCAGTGTTGTTAAGCGAATGTGCGAAACGCTTTTTCCCCTCACCATCACGATACGTAATATTGAAACGACGTGTTTGGAAATCGTGGAAATATGACGATGAGTGAGTTTCTCTATATTTATTTTCTTTTGGAACCCATGCCTCTATGTCGTATTTTTTTACCTGTCCTTGTCCCAAGTCGCCTCCACAGTTCACAACAACATGATACGGGATACCAAGTGACTGCATAAATTCTTCAGTATTTTGTGTAAGCCATTCGTGTAGCTCGACAGTTTTTTCATGGCTCGCTTCGGACAAAATGACCTGTTCCCATTTAAAGAATTCGTGGACACGTATTAAACCCTTTGTATCTTTCCCGTGACTTCCTGCCTCCCGTCTAAAGCAAGGAGAAAAAGCTAAGAGTTTTATTGGGAGCGTACTAAAATCAATTTCTTCGTCTTTATAGTATCCCATTACCGGTACCTCAGCAGTTCCAATAAGAAACTCGTCATCTTGTGTTTTATACAAATCCTCAGCTTCGTTTGGTAAATGCCCCGTACCATAAAAGTTTTCTTTACGAACGATTGTCGGTGGCATCATAAGATTCAATCCCTTTTTCATAAAGAAATCTCGAGCGTAGTTCCACAGAGCAAATGAAAGCTCTACACCTTCATTCTTTAGAAAATATCCACGAAAACCATGTACTTTAGAACCTCGTTCAAAGTCAACCATGTCGAGTTGGGTTAATATATCGATGTGATCTTTCGGCTCAAAGCTAAATTGCGACTTGTCTCCCCACGTTCTTATCTCAACATTATCTTCGTCACTCTCACCGTCTGGTACCGACATATCTGGCACATTGGGAACTTGCAGCATAAGTGCCTGCCACTGTTTCATTAATTCTTTCAACGCATCTTCCTCTTTCTGCATATCAGCCTTAAGAGTTTGCATCTGCTGAATCATTTCTTGTCGCTTTTCTGAATCACTTTCTGATGCAATAGTCTTTGTAGCTTCATTTTGCTGTGCACGCTTTTCTTCAACAACCCGTAAAAGCTCTTTGCGAGAATCATCAAGTGCAATAAGTAAATCCAAATCGATATCGATATGTTTCTTTTTTGCACCGGCGGCAACAACGTCTTTGTTGTCCCGTATAAATTTAATGTCTAGCATATATTCCTTGTTATAATTGAATCGTACTATGAGCCAGCTCATTCAACAAATCTTTCCAAAGGACTTCCACCCACTATTGCGGGAAATTAATGATCCACCCGAGAGTTTGTATGTACAAGGAGTCCTTCCAAGTTCAAGAACGACACTACTTACTGTAGTAGGTTCAAGAAAATCTACAAGCTATGGGCGTGACGTAGTCGACTATCTTATTGGTGGATTAAAGGGATATGATATTTCGATAGTTTCGGGATTAGCACTAGGTATAGATGGTCATGCACACACCGCTGCCTTAAACGCAGGTTTGCACACCACCGCAGTACCTGGCTCTGGTCTTTCGGAAAAGGTTTTATATCCACGCTCACATGTACAGCTCTCTCAACACATACTAGAAAGTGGTGGTGCGCTAGTAAGTGAGTTAGAACCAGAGCAAGGTGCAGCACCATGGACATTCCCAAAGCGAAATAGAATCATGGCAGGTATGTCACATGCCGTACTAATTATTGAGGCAACTGAACGTTCAGGTACGTTAATTACGGCACGACTTACAACCGACTACAATAGAGAATTACTGGTGGTACCAGCTTCTATTTTTGCAGCCTCATCGCGTGGAGCACATCAATTTTGGAAACTAGGTGCTACCCCCATAACTACACCAGAAGATATATTAGATGTGTTCAGTATAAAACACAATGTTCACGATGAGAAACAAAGTAACTTAAAATTATCTCCTGAAGAACAAAAAATCTACAATCTTCTAGCCGAACCAAAAACGCGAGATGAATTTATTGAAGAAATTGCACTTCCTATTACTCAGGCAAATATACTGTTATCTAAACTCGAGCTCGATGAAGTTATTGTTGAGAAACTCGGGACACTAAGACGGAAATAAGAAAAGACCCGCAAGTAAACTTGCGGGTCTTTTTTGCTTGCTTGCAGAACACCCTAATGGCGACCTACCTCTCCACCAATCCACGCACCAACTGCAGCACCAACTCCTGCACCGATAATCGTTTCAGCGGAAGCACCGCTTCTATGATTTCGATAACGATAGCGCGGAGAGAGATGGTTCCGTCGAGGTGGTGCCAAACGATAGACACGTCGGGGGTGAGGCTGACGATAGGCGGGACCATGTCGATAACCATCACGACGAACAATCTGTTGTCGCTGATACACATCATAAGATGGGCGCCGTTGGTCAAAGTAGCGATTCTCATTACTCCGTCGCATAGCATTGCAAATGGAAGGCGAATCGACAACTTGACGACGAACAATTTCGTTTGTTCCGGGATCCCGAATAACGCAAGTCACTCGAGCCCCTTGTGCCATCGCGGTGCTTTGGCCAAAAGCAATAAATCCAATCACAGCGGCTGCAACCAAACTAAAGAGCTTAAAAAAGTTACGCATAGCGCTTCCCTTTCTTTAAAAGTAACCAACCGTTATTATAACCTATTTGACGCAAGCGTCAATATGTGTCATCTTTCCTCTTTCGCACCTTTATTCATCTAAATATTTTGCTTTTTTTATAAGAGCATGTAACCCTAGCGCCTATGAAGCTTGTGATTGTTGAATCTCCCGCAAAAGCGAAAACTATCGAGAAATATCTCGGCAAGGGCTTTACCGTACGTGCCAGTGTTGGGCACGTACGCGATTTACCTAAGAACAACAAGAAAGCTATTGATATAGAAAAAGGATTTGTACCAAACTACGAAATTGTTGCAAAGAAGCTCGATATTATTTCAGAACTCACAAAATTTTCAAAAAAGGCTGATGAAGTAATCCTCGCAACTGACCCTGACCGAGAAGGAGAAGCAATTGCTTGGCACCTCAAAGAAGTACTTGGGTTAAAGAGACCTAAGCGAATTGTATTTAATGAGATTACAAAAGAAGCGGTACAAGCAGCATTAAAAAGTCCACGGTTTATTGACGAAAACCTGCGCGAAGCACAAGAAGCTCGCCGTATTCTTGATCGCCTTGTAGGATATGACCTTTCTGGACTTATATGGAAGAAAGTGCGCTACGGACTCTCAGCTGGACGCGTACAGTCTCCTGCGCTTCGTATTCTTATGGAACGTGAGCGAGAAATTCGCGCATTCATTCCTGAGAAGTTTTGGGTGATTGCTGCACATACTACATCTACCGCAAATGAACCAATTGAATTTACCTGTTCAGAAGAGCCAAAAACAGAAAGTGATGCCAACACTATTGTAGAAAATGCGAAAACGCATGATTGGCACGTAGCAAGTGTAAAGGAAACAGTTGCAAAGCGAGTTCCTAAAGCTCCGTTTACAACATCGACAATGCAACAAACTGCGAGTTCTCGTTTAGGGTACGCACCTTCACGAACTATGGGTGTTGCACAAAAACTGTATGAAGCTGGACTAATCACATACATGCGTACCGATAGTACACATCTTTCAGAACAGGCACTAAGTAGTATTGGGAAAGTTATTGAAAGTGAATACGATAAAGATCATGCTGAAATTCGACAATACAAAACAAAATCAAAGTCCGCTCAAGAAGCTCATGAGGCTATTCGTCCTACTGATGTAAATAAAATGGCGGCAGGAAGAAACGAGGAACAAAAGAGATTGTACTCACTTATTTGGGCTCGAACTGTTTCTAGTCAGATGATTGATGCGGAAATTGTACGCACAAAAATTACCGCGTCTGTTGCTCATGACAGTGTTCCCGATTTCACTGTAACTGGCTCACGTGTAGTAAAAAATGGATGGCTTCTTGCTGATCCCTCAGCACGTGGTGAAGATGTAGAATTGCCGAAAGTTTCAGAAGGTAAAGCTCTTGCCGTTCAGTCTGTTACCACTGAAGGAAAAGAAACACAACCACCTCCCCGCTACACTGAGGCGCGGCTCATTAAAGAGCTTGAGAAACGAGGTATTGGACGGCCAAGTACGTACGCTGCAATTATGCGAACTCTTTCTGATCGTGGGTACGTAGTAAAAGAAGCTCGCGCTTTAATACCAACAGATACTGGGGACGTAGTAAGTAGCTTCCTTGAAGAACACTTCGCACAGTATGTAAGCGACACCTTCACTGCAGAGATGGAAGACGAACTCGACGACATTGCAGAAGGAAAACGTGAGTATGTTAAGACGCTTAAAGACTTCTATACTCCTTTTTTAAAGGAGGTTACCTCAAAGGAAGATATACCCAAACTTACCAATCTAGGGCCAGTTCCTAAAGAATTTAAATGCCCTGAATGTGATGGTGAAATGGTATTTAAACTTTCAAAGAATGGAAAATTTATGAGCTGTGCTACATTTCCAGATTGTAGTGGTGCACGTAAAGAAGATGGCAATATAATTGAGCCTCCAAAAGATATTGGCGAAAAATGTCCAAAGTGTGGAGAACCATCATCACGAAGCAAACAAGAGCCAGGAAAATTGATAATGCGCGAAGGGAGGTTTGGAATGTTTATTTCATGCCATCGCTACCCTAAGTGTAAATACATCAAGCAAGACAACACCCTCAACTCGACCGGAGTAAAATGTACAGATTGTAAAGATGGAGAACTCATAGAGCGCCATGGACGATTCGGGGCATTCTATAGTTGTTCGAATTATCCGGACTGCAAGATTGCTATAAAAGCAAAACCGACTGGAAACCTTTGTCCACTGTGTAAGGGACTTATGATGGAAGGGACAAAAACGATACCAGAGAGATGCTCAGACAAATCCTGTCCGAATCACAATCCGCATAAATTATAACGGGGTAAAAAGCAACATGCAGCGCCCTATACCTACATGGCGAGCATTTGTCTGACAGAGAGAATAGAACTCCCAGAATACAGACCCATTGCTCTAAAAACGGCCGAGCTGTAGTATGATGAAGTATGAAAAAAGAAGTGCCCAACATCATACTGATTGGCTCCGGTGTCACTGGCGCAGCGACTGGTACTGTTTTTGTAGAAACTGGATATACCGTATCTTTCTTTGATACTAACCCTGACGTAGTATCTGCATTACGCAGTAATGGGTATAAAGCATTTGAAATAACTGATTTACACACAGCGCAATCAGAGCTAGAGTACGTTTTTATTTGTGTACCTACACCCACACAAAAATCTACTGTGCAGATTGATACAGTACTTCACGCTATTGAGAGTATAGCTCCTATGCTTACAAAGCGTACGCCTGGTGACACACCTATTATTCTAGCGATTCGTAGCACAGTCCCAGTTGGTACACATCAAATATGTGCAAAGAAAATACAAGAAATGCGCCCTGATCTGAAGCTGAATATAGATGTGGCCATCTGTTCAAATCCAGAGTATTTACGAGAGAAAAAAGCACTAGCAGATGCCCGAAATCCGCGCGCAATTATGATAGGAACTACAGATGATACAGTGGCACGGTTGATGGAAAAAATATACAAACCAATAACAACAGCAATTTATTGTATGTCTCCGGAAGAAGCGGAAATGCATAAATACATTCATAACTTATATAATGCCTGTAAAATATCATTCTTTAATGAGATGCGCAGTGTATGTACAGAGAATAATATCGATCCAGAGCGACTTTTTTCTCTTGCAGCCTATACGGCGGAAGCAAGCTGGAACCCCCAATATGGAATACAAAATTATGGACCCTTTAGTGGTGCGTGCTTACCAAAAGATGTACAAGGTTTTCTTTCATGGGCGAATACTAAGAATTCAAAAATGCCGTTACTTGAAGCAATTATCCAAGTGAACAAAAGAGTAGGGGGTGCTGATTTTAAATAATTATTTCTGAGTAAATTCAGGTTTCCTGAGCACTGTTGCCACATCATTAAAAAACTGCACATGGAGATAATCGAGAGGAGACAGCTTCCACTGTGAATTGAATGACTCAAACGAATCTTTCCACATCTCACCGTATGTATACATCATTAACAGTGCCTTAATAAAAGTTGCATGTGTAACAACCAAAATGACTTTCTCTTCTCGATTTTGTACCATACTACTTACCAACAACAATCGTTCATTCAAACTCGTTAGTGTCTCCCATTCTATCTCTCCTTTTTTTAACGTCACTGTTCGCTCGTTCAAGAAAGATACTTCCTCTCGTGACACGCGCAATATAGTATTCATCGTCCACGCAGTTTGTTTTGCTCGGCGTAATGAACTGCTCAATAATACCTCACCACATAATGTTTTTATCTCCCGCGCTGCATTAAGAGATTGAGCGAAACCACCTAGTGTTATACCAGTATTCTTTTTAGGGATCATATTCTTTCTTGCTGCAAATGTTTCAGCGTGACGAATAAAATACACATCAGTTATTTCGTCAGTCATCTTCCCATAATGCAACACAAATTTGTTTGTAGCAAGAGGGTATTACTGCTAATATGGCTTCACTAGTTGGTATATGCGTATATTTTTCTTTGTGGACTATTGGCCACTGCCTCATGGGGGTATGGAGACACATGCGCACGAATATATTACGCATATCCGAAAAAACACCGAGCATGAACTAGAAATTATTGGATTTTCGGATACTGCTCCTCTTCCCACAATCCAAAAAAATACCGACCCAAAACTCACTGTTCTTCCAAAGAAATCAATCCACTCACCAGAGATACTGGTTCGTATACTAAAAAATAAAAGGATAGTAAACGATGATGTTTTGTTCTTTAATAGCTTATACTGGATAGAAACATTTGAATTGCTCGCAAGAAACTTTCCAAAAAATAATATTTTGTTGCGTTCAGGGGGTAACGATATACTCCAGTCACATATACTAAGAAAAGGTAAGGCGTTAAAAACGCGTAGAAAATACACTGTCCGTACTATAAATAAATATGTATCTTCTCTTATCATAAATAGTGAGTACTCTCGCAGATGCTTTCGCACTATCGGCATTAACGAGTCAAAATTTCATATCGCCCAAGGAGGAGTCGATGTGGATAGATTTAAACCTGCAGTAGATATCAAAAGTGTACAAAAATTACGTGCAACGTTTGGATTATTGAAAGATGAGCTTGTACTTTTAACTGTGTGTCGGCTCGTTCCTTTCAAAGGTGTCGATAATTTACTTACTGCCCGGTCACTTCTTGATAAAGAGGAGCAATATATGCACATGATTGTTGGCAATGGACCTGAGTTAGAAAAATTGAAAAACCTTGCTCAAAAACTTGGACTTGAAAAGCGAACGATTTTCGTTGGAGATGTAGATGTTGCACAGGTGCATAAACTATACCAGCTGGCGGATGTATATGCGCATACTCCAATACGAAGTCGAATGTCTGAACCAGGTGGTTCATACATACACACTGAAACAATGGGGCGCAGCTTCTGTGAGGCCAGTTCCACCGGTGTTCCCATTATTACCACTACTGTTGGTGGTGTGCCTGAAATAGTAACCCATAAGAAAAATGGACTGCTTGTTGCTCCCAAGGATCATACTGGCATCGCCACAGCTCTACGCACTTTGGCGCGATCACAAACAATGAGGGATGCCATGAGCAAAAATGGGCTACTGCGACGAGAAAAATTTTCGTGGACTACTTTGTTTACTCAATATGAAAAAATAATGGATGTATACCTATGAAAATAGCAATAATCGCTGGGCGCGATCCAAAAATTCATACTGATACTGATGGTGGGTCAGTATATCTTGAGTACCTACAATCTAAACTGCAGGATAAATCTCATGACGTAACAACCTATATTCCTCAGGGGGTAAAAGGAGGTATCGTATCCTCGCAGCACTCTTACAAACAAAAACTGAATAAAAATAACTCAAACCAAACTATTTATTTTCCTCTTTCTATACAGCATCAAAATCGCGGAATCATTTCGCAAGAGGACTATTTTTATAGGCGGATAGATATATCAAAAGCCTGTGTCGACTACTTTTCAGATAAAAAATTATTCGACTATGATGCTGTATTTATTTTACATTGTGCTAATGCATTTGGAATCACCGAGAAAGATTTACTACCATTTGAGCGTACAGTGCTATTTCCGATGATGACCACTATGCATTATAAAAAATTTACCACAGTCCCAAGTGAGTATGAGCAACTCGAGCGGGCGACACTTAGCAAAATGCAACATATCTCTACACCTTCGGACGAAGAAGCTGATGTCCTTCTAAATTTTTTTTCACTAGAACCATCACGAGTGTTTAAAACAAATCGTGGCTTTTCTGTAGATGACTTCCCCTTCCATCAACATACGCGTTCAGGTGCATTAAAAGAAATCAAGATACTTTCGGCAAATGGAATACGTCCCCAAAAGAATCATCTGTTTTTTGTAGATTTAACTGCCTCGTTGCTCTCGGCCGGTATAACACCACGAATACTGCTTACTGGAAACAATGGAAGAAGTCACAATCCAACATATAATAATTACACGAAACAATTCTGGAACTATGCAAGAGAAAAAGGAGTGCAAGACTACATCACAGCCTACGACGTTATACCGCGAGCTCAATTGGTCAGACTACTGGTGGAAGCTGATATTGCATTATACCCTTCAACCTCAGAGACATTTGGAAAATCTGCCCTCGAAAGTGCTGCTTCAGGACTACCGACTATCGTTTTTGATGATATCCCGGCATTTACAGAGTTCATCACTCATAATGAAACAGGGATAATAACACAGCGCAGTATTGAAGCCTGCACGAGGGTAATTATAGATCTTTGTCTAGATGATATATCTCGCTATCAGTACATAAGTGAGCAAGGAAAAACACTACGCAATCGTTTTAACTGGAACACAATTTTTGCATCGTTCTTTGAACAACTTAAATTACGCGGTATTATTTAAATAATGTACACGTTTACAGACGAAGCAAAAAAAGCGGCGGTGACACCAACCAAGCTACAGTTAGAAGAGTTGTTGGTTTTGGTAAATTCAAATAGGAAAAGTGATATTGAACTTATCACGCGAGGATATGAATTTTCTAAAAAAGCACACGCAGGACAAAAGCGATATTCTGGAAAGCCTTATTTTCATCACCCGTTTGAAACGGCAAAATACTTAGCTGCACTTCAGATGCCAGCATCTATGATCGTAGCAGGTATGCTTCATGATACTGTTGAAGATGCAGATGTTGAACCACAAACTATCGCTGATATTTTTGGAGAAGATATAGCAGAAATGGTTGAAGGTGTAACAAAACTGGGTACAGTACGATATCATGGAATGCAAAGACATACTGAAAGTCTAAGAAAACTTTTTGCTGCAACATCTCGTGACATTCGCGTAATGGTAGTGAAGCTCATGGATCGGCTACATAATGCACGCACCTTGCAATTTGTTCCCGCACATAAGCGAGGACGCATTGCCCTTGAAACACTTGAAATTTATGCGCCGATTGCCGACCGACTTGGTATGGGTGTTATTAAACGTGAACTTGAAGATGCAGTTTTTCCGCATGCATTTCCAAAGGAATACAAAAAGTCGACTAAGATTTTTAAAGACGTAGGAGGAGAAGATATTAAGCGTCTCGATCGTATACAAAATAATGTTCGCAAAAAATTGGCTGAATACGGAATAAAAAAATTTCGGACAGAATCTCGAATTAAGGGACTCTACAGTTTCTATAGAAAACTAGAGAGAAAGGATTCGGACGTAACAAAAATATTTGATATATGGGCGCTCCGAATTATCGTTCCTACTGTTACAGATTGTTATACAGTACTTGGAATTGTCCACGGCGAATGGAGACCTTTTCCAGGACGTATGAAAGATTATATTGCCTTTCCGAAACCAAATGGCTATAAGGGAATACACACCACCATTCATATAAACGATGGAAGTGTTATTGAGATTCAAATAAGAACCGAAGAAATGCATAGAGAGGCTCAATTTGGTGTTGCATCCCATTTTGTGTATAAGGACAGCAAGAGCTCAACGAAAATCGATAATAATGCAGCATTGAACTGGATACGGCAATTTATACCAGTACGTCTCTGGGTAGAAGGACAAGACAAATCTCCTTCAAAAAAAGCAGTCCATACATACACCGACGCTGCCACACCCGCATGGCTTAAAAGTATGGCAGATGCACAAAAAATAGATGGAGAAAATCCACGATCATTCTTACAAAATATAAAGAATGATTTTTTCAGTCACCGAGTATTTGTCTTTACTCCTCGAGGTGATGTAATCGACCTCCCTATCGACTCAAGCCCTATTGATTTTGCGTATGCCATTCATTCTGAAATCGGCAATAAAATGTCAGGCGCAAAAGTAAATGGGAAAATGGCAGCGTTAAGTTCATCACTAAAGAATGGTGATATTGTTGAAATTGCAACAAGCGAAAAATCACACCCGAACCAGAAATGGATTGGTCTTACAAAAACAACACTTGCGAAACGTCATATCAGGGCCTACTTACAACGCGTCAAAGAGATGAGCACTTAAACTGAAAAGTTGCTGATTGAATAAATATCTTCTTCCTCATCTTCTTTTTTTTCCTGTTCTTGATTCGTGTTTTGTACAACTTCCTCGTTTGTGAGAATCTCGCTCTTTTCTTCCTGTTCATGTATATGAGGATCACAAATCCCATCATCTAATGCGTACGATACAAACTCTGACAACGGTGATAACACGCCAGTTTCCTGTGATATCTCTGTTGCGGTGATACTATTCTTTTCTATCCCTGTTTCGGTAACTACTTCTTGTGGAGCCGTCACACTAATCAACGCAAGAAACTGCTGGACATCTGTTGGTGTGAAAAAATCAATATGCATTTTTCCTCCGTTATCACGTGTTTCGATTTGAACACGCGTTCCTAGTCGCTCAGTTAATTCTCTTTCCAACTCTGCGAGTTCTGGAGGCAAATCCTGTTTCCGTGCCTTGTCAGTTGCTATACTGCGAGCTATGCGTTCTGCTTCGCGTACAGTGAGCTTCTTTTCTTGTATCTCCCTAAAGAGTTCCATTTGTTGTTCTGGTCGCTCACACAACATAAGGAGTGGACGTGTATGTCCTTCGGTTATTTGTTTATTCACAACCGCTTGTCGAATTTCATCTGAAAGCGCGAGAAGTCGTAGTGAGTTAGAAACGTATTCGCGACTCCGTCCAACTTTTTTGGCAATCTCCACATGCTTCAAGCTAAATTTTTCTGCCAACTGTTGGAACGCAAGTGCTCTATCAATTGGATTTAGATCTTCGCGCTGAAGATTTTCGATAATTGCCAATTCAAGTTTTGCCTTGTCTGAATCTTCTGTGCTTCGTATAAGAACAGGTACTTGCGACACTCCTGCCATTTTAGATGCACGGAGTCGGCGTTCCCCTGCCACTAGCTCGTATTCTACGGAGATGCCTCCATCACCACGTTCTATCTCACGACGCGTTACTACTAATGGTTGTAGAATACCATATTGACGAATAGATTCAGAAAGACTCTTGAGAGCTTCTTCATCAAACTCTTTTCTTGGCTGGTATGGGTTTGGCTGAATGCGATGTACTTCAATCCAGAAAACTGAGTTGTTATAAAAATCTGATGCCATTCTCGGCAGTATACCATAGCTCTAATTTTGACCCCGTGTGTATAAGTGGAAATAAACTACATGAAATACACTTTACTGCATACTGGAAGTTTTTGTCACTCCATGTAGAATAACCAAGCACACTATGCCGGGGTGGTGAAATCGGTAAACACGTGCGACTCAAAATCGCATGGCGCAAGCCTTGAGGGTTCAAGTCCCTCCTCCGGCAC
>DCYW01000011.1:30970-36800 GCA_002331185.1 Patescibacteria group bacterium UBA2100
GCACCAGAATTCCAAAAGACCCATGCTGAGCACATAGGTCTTTTAGAATGACTGCTGGCCGGAGACTTGAAAAGAGCTTCTGGTACACAAGATGAGCGAAGTGAGTGCTTGGCGGAAACAACGGAGCTGAATCGCTTGATATCTTGATATATTGGAGCACGTAGTGCGAACAATATATTTAGCAAAGGTAGCCAAGTTCTTATAGGACAACGGGGATCGTGAACTGGTGATCGACATTCTTTTATTCATGCGCACAAAGTACCTTTAGGTACTGACGCCAAGACTCTCATAAATCACCAAAGTACATGCCTTTTGGTGGTTTCAGTATGAAAAATACCCTTCGCACCACCGTAAAGTTATGCTATATATACTTTATGACAACGATGATTAATGAAGCAGCAGAAGCAGTACGCGAGGGGAATCTTATTGTTTTTCCTACTGATACTGTCTATGGAATAGGGTGTGATCCGTTTAATGAAGAAGCGCTTGGTGCACTGTACGCTGCAAAACAAAGATCAATCGAAAAACATATACCATTACTTGTTGATTCAGTAGAAACAGCAGAATCCTTTGGTGAAATTAATCCAACATGTCGCGCTTTACTAGAAGAATACTGGCCAGGTGCACTGACGGTCATTGTTAGAGCAGCAGTACCATTGTCACCGTATGTGCGCAAAGAAAATGGCACCGTAGCACTTCGTTTACCTGACTACGAAGATTTACTCGAACTCATCACAGCAATTGGCGGAGCACTGGCTGCAACAAGTGCCAACATATCTAATAAACCAGCAATTCTTTCCTACGACGAAGCATACGCGACATTCTCAGAGAAAGCAGCTGTTGTACTTCCTGGGGTAACTAAAAGGAAAGAAAGTTCGACTATTGTCGACTGCACGACTGATGTACCAAAAATAGTGCGCACCGGTCCGGTAAAAATATAACTGTGTACATCAGCGGTTCTTAAGCAGGCACGTGCTAAACTGAATCGATGCAATTTACTCTTTCTCGATCTGCACACATCCTTCTCATACGTGGGATTTCTTTAGTGTTCGCACTTGGTTCACTCTATGGAATTTGGGATAATCGCGAATTTTTCTTACTGTCTCCATTTTACTTCATTGCATTCATCGATTTTTCTTTCGCAATTTTATTCTTGTATTTTGTATTTTCATTTAAATCAGTTGTGAATGAAACACCACAATACTTATTATACGGGATACTCGCATTCTGGGCTTATACCATTAGTGCCGGAATTATTGGCTCAATAGTCCGCTCACAATCCATAGGACTTATAGAAACAGCACGTATTGCTGGAGGGTATACAGTGCCTACATTTATTTTATCAGAACTTCTCTACGTTGTGCTTCTTCCGAGTATTATGTTCCTATTTATCCTCTACTTTTTGAGAACGTACTCTCGCTCTACATAAACATTGAATGCCTCAATTTACTGAGGCATTCAATGTTTATGTACTGAATTAAACCTAGATTTAATTCGGTACTAATCTAACAGATTGGGTCTGCTTCATTATCTCTTAAGACCTTCATTATACGATAGTGTGGATATTTAGTTAAAATAGTATGTACCTCAGACTGGTTTGTGTCTCTACTGATACGCTTGTGGTGTAGTAAAGCGTACTTCAACTACATACCATCATCCATTGACATCTTTCCAAAATTGTCAGTATGACTACGCATAAAAAGCCGCTCAGCACCGATAATGAGTATCAGGCCACCCAATGCCACCAGCGGTATGAGTGGATCTTGCTTAAATTTGACCACAACAAAAGTCACCAGAATCAATACATCTAAAGCGATAGCTAACATCGGTATCAGTGGGTTGAAGATAACATCGCCACGCAAATATCTGAGCAAGCCCCAATGAACTGCTATATCCATTAGTAAATAAAAAATAGCGCCAATAGCCGCAATTCTGGTTAAATCAAAAAAAATGGTTAGTAATATTGCGAGCGTCACAGTAAAAACAAGCGGGGTATTTTTAAAGCGTGAACTAAGTGCTGGCACCTGTTTCATCATGCTCAGCATGCCAAGCAAACGCGATGAAGAAAACACACTAGCAATAACACCAGAGACTGTAGCGACAATTGCAATTATCACAGTGACCCAAAGGCCAAGTTGGCCAAACACTGGTTTAGCTGCTTCAGCCAATGCATAATTTTTTGCTGCTACTATTTCCGAAACACTTAAGCTAGAGGAAACTGCAAAGGCAAGTGCTACATATATCACCGTGCAAATAGCAACAGAAATAATAATCGAATAGCCAACGTTGCGGTTTGGATTTGTAATATCTCCACCATGATTTGTAATAGTGGTGAATCCCTTGTAAGCCAAAATAGCGAGTGCCGAAGCAGCAATAAAACCAATAACAAAAGCACCGTCGGTAGCAACTTCACTACCCACATTTGAAAACGAAGGGAATCCTCCAACGGCTAATCCAGCTATTGCCAACAGAGCGATACCGAGCACCTTTACAATCGCGGTTACATTCGCTGAACTTTCAATAACCCTGTTGCCGGAGATATTGATGATGAACGCGATTGTAATTAATATCACTCCCAAAACTGGTACGTAGCTTTCGACGTTTTGAACAGCAACAAGCTGCAAGGTGTATGAACCAAATGTTCGAGCGACAAGACTTTGTGCCATCACCATCGACACATACATGAGTAAGGCAAAGACACCGGTGACAGTTCCAGGACCGTACGCTTTCCTTAAAAATTTTGCTACTCCACCAGATGATGGATAGGTATTAGAAAATTTTACATAGGAATACGCGCTGAGGCTCGTTATAATTGCCCCGACTACAAATACGATCGGAAAGAGTGCGCCCACCAATTCAGCCACCTGCCCCATCAAGACAAAAATCCCTGCTCCGATCATCACCCCGGTACCAAGCGACACAGAACCAATGAGTGATAATTTCTTATTTTGTGGTGTCATAATTATACTCATTATTAGAGTGTTTTTTGTTTGTACCATGACTGTGTCCATGCCCGATATGCATTAAAAGATGCAGAGCGATAAAAAGAGTCAAAAAAAGATATTCCCAATACTCAATGACATGAGATTTATGAGTAAACCACAGATAAAGAATTAAGAGTAGTACTCCAGCTACTGATAATACCCTATTTCGATTTGATGTGAACATGGTACGTATTAAGATTGCCGTACATGATTACTTACTCCCAACGCGCACTAATTTTGGTTCAATCATTTTGAGCGACACTGCGTTGAGTGCCACAATAATAGAAGAAACAGACATCAGGAGTGCGGCTATTTCTGGTCGTAGTGACCAACCAAGCGATGTGTAAAACACCCCCGCTGCTACAGGAATAGCCAAGACGTTGTAAATCGCCGCCCAGAATAGATTTTGCTTCATTTTGCGAGTGGTTGCTTTAGATAGAGTAATAGCTGACATAATGTCATATGGATCAGATTTCATCAGAACAATATTCGCCGTCTCGATAGCTACATCAGTACCAGCTCCGATAGCAATCCCGATGTCAGCTTGTGCGAGTGCTGGCGCATCGTTGATACCATCACCAACCATTGCCACAAACCTCCCTTCGTCTTGTAATTGTTTTACATAGTTTGACTTGTCTTCTGGCATCACATCGGCAAACACGCGTGTTATACCAACTTCAGCGGCTACGGCTTCAGCAACTCGAACATTGTCTCCCGTAATCATCGCCACTTCTATTCCTGTTGCTTGCATCGACTCTACAGTGTCTTTAGCACTCTCTCGTATTTTGTCAGCAATTCCCAACACTCCTACTGCCACTCCACCAACGGACAAGACACTGATAGTCTTACCTTCATCAAACAGTGTGTCAGCTGCGGGACGGGCCTTACTGATATCTATATTTCTCTCTTCCATTAGACGCAGGGTACCAACCAAAATTTCTTTTTCGCCGTACTGCCCACGTAGACCGAGACCCGCCAGTGATTCAAAATCAGTTGTATTGTCATCAATAGTAACTCCTTTTTCTTTGGCATAGCGAATAATTGCATCGGCTATGGGGTGATTGGATGCTTGTTCCAGGATTGCTGAGTAACGCAATATATCTTGCTTTGATATATCTTCTAGTTGTACTACATCGGTTACTGATGGTTTACCTTCGGTCAAAGTACCAGTTTTATCCAGGACAATGGCGTTTATTCTTGCAGTACTTTCGAGTGTCATGGCATCTTTAATCAGGATATTATTACGCGCGCCAATCCCAGTTCCAACTGCAACCGCTGTTGGTGTCGCCAACCCCAAGGCATCCGGACACGCAATCACAACTGCCGAAATAGCAAACGTCAAAGCAAAAATGATTGTCGAACCAGCTACGACATACCAACCAAAAAATGCCAAGAGTCCCGACACGACTGCAATAATAACCAAATACGCGGCTGCCTTGTCAGCAATCCGTTGCCCAGGAGCTTTGGAATTTTGAGCGGTCTCTACTAGTTTGACAATTTGCGACAACACTGTGTCAGCACCAATCTTAGTGGCTTTTACTTTCAGTGTACCAGAATCGTTCACGGAACCACCAATCACACTATCCCCGACACTTTTGGTCACTGGCATTGACTCACCGGTTACCAGAGACTCATCAACCGAAGATGATCCATCAGTCACTTCGCCATCAACCGGCACTTTGTCACCTGGTTTAAGGACCACTATATCATCGAGAATGATATCAGCGGTCGCAATGCTCATCTCGACACCGTCGCGCAAAACTGTGGCTTGCGGCGGCACTAAGTCAAACAGCGCACGTAGAGAGTCAGAGGTTCCACGACGAGATTTCATCTCCATCCAGTGACCAAAGAGTACAAATGTGACTAGCATGGCGGCTGCTTCAAAATAGGTTTCTCCTAAGCCCATTACTGTAATCAACACACTAAAGAAATACGCCGCTAGTACACCAGTTGAGACCAGCACCGACATATTCAACTGCTTGGCCTTCAAAGAGTAATATGCTCCAGTAATGAAGACTGATCCTGCCCAAAATACCACTGGAGTGGTTAGTAAGAATAGTAGCCAGTTAACATCAAATGGGAATGGTAAATTCAGACCAAAAATATTGATGGCGAGTGGTGAATACGCCAAAATTGGTAGAGTGAGCACCAGCGCAATCCAAAAACGTCGCTTCATATCTACCTCCATGGCTTTTGCCATACTGGGGTCATTCATGGCCTCAGCGTGATCCATACCCTTCATATCTTTCATGTCATGCCCGGCATCTGATTCACCGCTTTTTATTTCATGTCCAACATGGGAATCTGCTGTCGACTTTGATTTATGAGCGTGATTGCGTTCGGCGAGAGTATCCTTTAAATTGTATTCGTACTGCTTTGCCTCCATCTTACTCCCGCACGTCACCGCTAACTGCTCCCTATGACATATATCGCACGGACTACCACTAGAACAGTTCCCCCGTGAGTTATTCTTTTGAGGTAACGATGAATGTTGATACTTGTTTTTTTGCATAGTAATTTATTATCTTATTTGCTTAATGCTATTTGACTAGTACTTACCTATGTAAAATGATTAAATTTATGGTAAAAACTTTGTATATAATGAACTATTTGATTTGGGCTATAAATTATTACTGTTTTTGTAAGCAGAATATATACTAGATTACATAGACATAATGTGATCAAAACTTTACAAAAAGTGCAGTACCATTCTCTTAGTTTAACTATTACTGCAAAGAATAGGCCTGGGAAGTTTTTCAAACAAAGTTGTATTCTTTCTCTAGGTTCATCACTGTTTTTTAACCCAACTAAGTATGCACCGCAGTGCGTGAAATTTCAATTGGTGA
>DCYW01000011.1:37143-38577 GCA_002331185.1 Patescibacteria group bacterium UBA2100
CCCCGATTGCAGGAATGAGAATCCTGTGTCCTAGCCGTTAGACGATGGAGCCGTCTAGAAGCACAATTGTACACGATGTAGTGTTTTCTTCCAGTTACCGTCCAAACCATTCGTCTTCCTGGCGCACTAGCAACTCCTTTGCTCGTTGTGGTTCCTTAAGCATCTCTTTCACAGCTTTTTCAAGACGAATGCCTGTTTGCGAACCTTTCACAAGTACCACATCATGAGGCTCAAGCATTGCTCGCACTACTGCACCGGCTTCTTTCGCATCTCCAACATCAAATTCTTGTATACATTCGATATCAAAACCAGCTTCGCGTGCTGATTGGGCAATAGTTTTTGCACGAACACCAACAGTGATAAGTACGTCGGCAATACCTGCAACTTGCACACCAACTTTCTTGTGAGCATCTGCACTAAATCGACCAAGTTCGAGCATATCGCCAAGTACGGCAATCTTTTTACCCTGTGTTCCAATTTTCTTGAGTGTCAAAAGAGCAGCTCGTAGTGCGGTGGGTGACGAATTATATGAATCATCTATTATTGTCGTATTATTGTATCCCTCGAGAACCCGCATCCTCCCACGCGATGCTCTTGAATCCTCGATCCCTTTCGTAATAGAAAGTGGTGGTAATCCTATTGCTCTGGCGACAGCAAATGCAGCAAGAACTGGATACACTTGCTGCTGCCCAATGCGTCCTGCAATTTTTATAGGAATACTAGAACCATTTTCATCAACTTTAAACTGCATGCCGTTAGGATGTCCTTGTTCGTCATAGGAAATTGATATGTGTGAGCCTACAATGTCATTATGAGATTCAATACCGTACGTAACGGTATTTATTTGTGAAAAATCTTTTTTCAAAGATGCGGTTCGTTTATCATCTCCACCTAAAATCAAAGTGCCTTCTGGTTTCAATGCCTCCGCAAGAAGTCGCTTTTCGCGAGCAACATCCTGCGGGTCTTTAAAGTTTTCTACATGAGTCGGAACATCGGGTAATGCAGTAATTATTGCAATATCAGGTTTCAACCATTTTGTGAGATGTGCTATGTCTCCTGGACGGTCAACACCAACTTCGAGCACAAGCCATTTTGGATAATGATTCTTGAGGAAAATAAGTGCAAGCCCCTCTAGAATATTCTTCGACCATTTTACTGGGTTATTCCAACCACTATCGCAACCAAGAATTGTCAGCGGTACCCCTATCTCGCTATTGAGTGTTTTTTTACTTTTACGCACAAAAAGAGAACCTTCAAGCCCTGCATAAATTGCGTCCTTTGTACCTGTTTTCCCCACACTTCCAGTAATAGCAATAATCTGTGGTTTATACTTCTTGAGCGTCATGTGTGCTTCCCATGTGATAATAAACACGACTATATTTCGTACTGTTGTTTTTATGCCACTCATAAGATTTGTATAGCATAGCATGAGTA
>DCYW01000009.1 GCA_002331185.1 Patescibacteria group bacterium UBA2100
AGTATGGAAGATTTTAAGAATGAAAAAATGGAGAGTGGAAAAAATTTTACCGCAATAAGCGCACAAGAAGCTAGGCGTTTGATTGAAAATCGAGGTACTGAGTATCCTGTTACGATTATCCCGTGGCTTGGTGAATCGTCTGGAGCACCTCAGTATGTGGCGGAAAACTCGGACGAACTTGAAGAGTTTGTAAATCAAGCACTCGCAGTCGCCAGTGGAGAAAAACGGGTGCATATCATTACTGCTAACGCACTCACTAAAAATATGCCATCTGGGAAGATAGAGAACCCTGTTGATTAGTCTGTAGATAACCTGTGGGTATCTACATATAATCTGGGGATAAAGTTGGTGGTAACCTGTAGACAGCAGGAGTACGCTTATTAGACAGTCTCTATTTCTGAGACAGGAGGAAGGATGATGACACAAAAAGAAGTTTTTGGCAGAGGCCAAACGCTCGAAAAAGCGATTCATGATCACGGATTACCGATCATCTTGGTTGCAGCTGGTTCAGGTTCATCGGTTGAGATTACCGAACCGTCGGAAATCTCTAGTAAGACAGATGAAATTTGTGATAAAGCAGCAGTCATGGGTAACGGTATTGTGATCAAGGATGAATAAGGATGTGGCACACAACTTCAGAGCCGCTTGATTTCGATTAAGCGGCTTCCTCTTTTCCTGGTTATATGTATACTGCGTGTGGATACATATCAGGCCGTGAACCATGAAAGGGGATTTCAATGCCAACACGAGACGACGCTGCAGATTTTTTTACCGAAAAATCTAAAGAAATTGGCGCAGCAACAAATAAAACCCCGATTAACAGGGATCCGATTAGGTTGAGAAGATTGCTGAGGAAGCGTTTGAAGGAGAACCCTGATGATGCCGTGTTTCTCTGCTCTCAGAAAAACCCTGAAGACAAAGGTGTTGTGTGGGAGTGGGAAGTGAAAACCGAATTGGACATCCCTAATGTTATAGCTAAAGCGCTTCGGGAAGTCCGTCCTGACGATGGTGGGTTTGTGGTAAAGAGGAAGCCCATGCTCCTTGCTCTTTAGCAGCAAAATTCCGCTCGTGTGCATTCACGGGCGGTTTTTTTCTTGATTATCCAAAATACTCCAAATGGCACATGCGGCGTATGTTCGATAGGGACTCCAGTTTTCTGCAAGCTCCTCCATTGCTTCTACTGATGGTAGATCATGATGACCATATATTTTTTGTATACCTTTACGCAGTCCTAAGTCACCTACAGAAAAGATATCTTCATGTCCGAGTGCAAACATTAGAAACATCTCACTACTCCACGGCCCAATGCCTCTTACTTCTTGGAGTGCAATCTTTGCGTCTTCAATGGATAGAGTGCGCAGTGTGTTTAGACGAAGTGAGCGATTTGATACCCGCTCACTTAAATCTTGGATGGAACGTATTTTCGCAAAAGAAATGCCACTTTCACGTAATTTCATATCACTTAGTGCTAGTATGTGTGTTGCTGTTGGTTTTTGGTATGGAAAGAGCGTTCGAAATTTTTGCCAAATAGAACGTGCGGCTTTGCTAGAGAGTTGTTGCCCAACTATGGTGCGACAAAGACTACTGAAGAGATCTGCTTTAACTTCAGGACCACCACGCAGCTCACCTTCAAACAATGCTATTGCGCTGTATAGGGTAGGGTCGTGTTTCTGGAAATGAGTCAGGACTTTTTTAGGCATACGAACACTGTAGCATCTCTCTAAGATTCTTTTCAGCACATACGTATGGACGTACGTACGTCCATACGTATGTAATGACTATTTTACCTACAGCTGAACCCCACTACGTTAACATTAGTGAAGAGGTTCTTGAAATAGAAAACACTTCCTTTTATACAAGATAGAAAAGTTACTCTACAGGGGCGTTTCTATAAGAAATACATATAAAATATATCAGTTAACTGATATATTTGTCTTTAAGGCCATAGAAGCGGTATGAAAGATGCGATTGTATAAGAGCGCTATATTCTGGTAGGATAGTTCGTATGTCCGATAGCTCAGATAGAAAAAAAAGTGATGTTGCCCTTCGCGAAGAGGAAACACTAGAATTTTGGAATACTAACGATATTTTCAATAAATCAGTTGAGAGAGAAGCGCCAAATGGTGAATACGTTTTTTATGATGGACCGCCGTTTGCAACCGGTACGCCACATTATGGACATTTATTACAAAGCGTGCTTAAGGATGCAATACCGCGTTACAAAACAATGCGGGGGTATCGAGTTGAGCGACAGTGGGGATGGGACTGTCATGGGTTGCCAATTGAAAATATCGTCGAAAAAGAAATGGGAACCAACACCAAGAAAGATATAGAGAAGCTTGGTGTGAAAAAATTCAATGATTTATGTCGTGAAAAGATATTTACCTATGCTGATTCATGGAATATGTTCATTCCGCGCTTTGGGCGTTGGGCTGATATGGAGAACCCATATCAGACGATGGACAAGGATTACATGGAGAGTGAGTGGTGGGCGTTTAAAACGCTGTACGAGAAAGACCTTATCTATGAAGATTATCGCTCAATGCATATCTGTCCTCGTTGTGAGACAACACTTGCTCAATCTGAAGTTACGGAAGGGTACGCTGATATTAAAGATTTGGCAGTGACAGCTAAATTTAAGCTAAAGAACCCGGAAAAAATAGGGCTTTCGGGTGATGTATATATGTTGGCATGGACAACCACACCATGGACATTGCCAGGTAATGTCGGTCTTGCTGTAGGTAATGACATAACGTATATCAACGCGGAGTCGGAGGAACATGACGGTGAATACATCATGGCTAAGAATGTTGTTGGTGACGACGACTCTGCTCATTATAAAGCATGGAAAGGGAGCGAACTTGTTGGATTGGAATACGAGCCGCCGTTTAATTCGTACTCAGATGACGACACATTAGAGGGTAAAGAGAATGCATGGAAAGTATATGCAGCAGATTTCGTAAATACAGAAGATGGTACAGGGATTGTACATATCGCCCCAGCGTTTGGTGCGGACGACCTTGAGCTTGCTCAGAAAGAAAATCTTCCTGTGCTTAAACACGTAGGAATGGATGGGATCATTGCATCAGAAGTTACTGAATTGGCAGGACTGAGTGTGAAGCCAATTGATGACCACCAATCGACTGACGTAGAAGTAATTAAATATCTCGCCGGGAAAGAGCTTTTGTTTGCAAAAGAAAAATACGAGCACTCGTATCCGCATTGTTGGCGTTGTGATACCCCGCTTATTAACTACGCAACAAGTTCTTGGTTTGTAGCAGTTGAAAAGATTAAACCGCAGTTACTTGAGTATGCAGAAAACATACGATGGTCACCTTCGCACATCAAGGATGGGCGGTGGGGAGAGTGGCTCAAAGGAGCGCGTGATTGGTCTATTTCTCGCCAACGTTTTTGGGCGAATACGATTCCTGTATGGCGCTGTGAAGAGTGTAGTAAGGATATGGTATTTGGTTCAGTCGCGGAGCTTGAAAAAGTAAGCGGGAAAACAGTAGAAGATTTACATAAAGATGTAGTGGATGAAATAACTGTTCCGTGTGAATGTGGCGGGGTAATGAAGCGAGTGCCAGATGTACTTGATACATGGTTTAACTCTGGCTCAGTACCGTATGCGTCATACCATTACCCATTTGAAAATAAGGCTGAAGTCGAAACACGTATTCCCGCCGATTTTATTGCCGAGGCTCACGATCAAGTTTCAAAATGGTTCTACTATCAGCATATACTCAGTGGTGCACTTTTTGGAAGCCATGCATTTAAGAATGTCATAACCAGTGGCATGGTACTTGCTGAAGACGGGAAAAAGATGAGTAAGCGGTTACAGAACTATCCTGACCCACAACACATAATGGAGCGTTACGGTGCTGATGCCGTGCGGCTATATATACTTACAAGTCCAGTTGTCCGTGCTGAGAACTTGAACTTTGCAGAAATAGGTGTTGCTCAGGTTGCGGCGAAGGTTATGGGACGCCTCACCAATGTCTATGCATTCTACGAATTATATAAAGATAGCATTGAACATGAACCAAAAAGCGATAGTACGCATATTCTTGATCAGTGGATTGTTGCACGAGCACACGAGCTTCATGCGCAGGTAACCAAATCAATGGATGCGTACGAACTTGATAGAGCAACGCGTCCGCTTGGTGATTTTGTAGACGATCTATCTACGTGGTACATACGACGTTCGAGAGATAGGCTAAAAGGCGAAGACTCTCAAGATATACAAGCTGCTCTTTCAATCATTCGATGGGTATTGCGTAAATACGCCAAAATAAGTGCTCCATTTACGCCGTTTATTGCAGATTGGCTCTGGCAGAATACTAAGCGTGATGATGACCCAGAGAGTGTGCATCTTGCACACTGGTGTCAGGTCAAAGAACCACAAAAAGCTGTACTTGAGGCAATGAGCCGCGTGAGGGAAATTGTTTCTATTGCACTAGAGAAACGCGCAGAGGCAAAGATTAAGATTCGACAACCACTTGCCACATTGACCATAAAAGACGAACTTGCACCAGAATATCTAGAGCTTATTAAAGATGAAGTAAACGTGAAAGCCGTAACGGTAGACGCATCAATACATGAAGACGTTGAACTTGATACAGTTATAACTGATGAATTAAAGAAGGAGGGAGGTGTTCGTGAATTGATTCGAGAAATTCAAGGAGTACGAAAACAGCAAGGTTTTGAATTAAATGATACGGGTGCGGTTACAATATCTGGGTCGTCCGAGTTCATTGCAGTGGTTACTGAATACAAGAAAGACATTGAATCTCAGACAAATATGACGATTTCTTTTGGTGCTACACAAGCGGAGATGTCGGTGGAAGTGCAAAAAAACTAGCAACATGGCACACGACGTTCACACAACAAGCGCTTTTGTTTTAAGTAGCGCGAATGTGCAAGATTCTGACAAATTATTTTGGTTGTTAACTGAAGATTTGGGGCTTGTATTTGCAAGCGCTCGAAGTGTTCGTGAGGAAACCTCTAAACTGCGGTATTCACTTAGTGACTTAGCACACACACGAGTTTCACTGGTGCGTGGCCGTGGACTTTGGCGTTTGACGGGGGCTGAAAATAACACTCTTGAGAAACTAGCGTTATCAGGAACTGAAGTATTTGGACGCATAGCAACACTCGTGCGGCGCGTTATGCCTATCGACGAAGAAAATGGAGAAATTTTTGAAATAGTGCACAATGCATACAATACACTGATTATTGATGAAAAAAACCAGAAACTCATAGAAATACTCACTGTTGCTCGAGTTCTTTACCAGCTCGGCTATCTTTCATGTATACCAATATATCGTGGACTTATCGATTCATTTGATTTTGATGAAGAGATTATTAAAAGAGTAATCACTGTTGAAAATGATATGGTTGATGCTATTAACTCAGGTCTTGCCGAGAGCCAACTATAGTAAGCTATCAACTCCTAGTCATAAACCATCGATGGTGTAGTTTGCTATACTTGAGCAATGAATACCGATGGAATAGGAAAGTCAGATGATTCTTCGCCTGAGTTTAGTGATCCTGGGAGATTGGGACGTCTGAAAGAGCAGATGTACTCACGGAAAACCCAACCAGGAAAGCGGCCGCGTCGTCGTCTTAGTAATGTTGATCGCAAAATAGCTGATGATTGGATTGAGCAGGCAAAGGAACACACTCCACCACAGGCACCTCTTGTACCAAAGAAAAAAACCTCAGCGTTTACTGTGTACTCACCGTCAGTTCTTTTGCTGCTTGCAGCGATTATTTTTACCGTTATAGCTGGGGGTATTGCCGTATTCTTTTTGGCGTCTGGTTCAAACACTATAACCGCTCAGAAAATACAAATAGATATAAATGGTCCGCGAACAATTGAAGGGGGAGAAGTTGTTGAGTTACAAATAGCGGTACAAAATAATAATAGTGCAACGCTTGAACTTGCTGATCTTATAGTGGAATATCCATTAGGAACACGATTACCATCTGATCCGAGTGTTCTTATGGAAACGCAAAGGATTCCTCTCGGAGCCATTGAATCAGGGGGTACGCGAAATGGGACAGTCCGCGGTATTTTATTCGGGCGTTCTGGAGAATATAAAGATATTACTGTTTCGGTTGAGTATCGGCTCAGTGGTTCAAGTGCACTCTTTGTTGCAGACTCAAAACATTCAGTGCTTGTATCATCCGGCACGCTCGAAATATCTCTTGATGCAAATTCGCAAGCGGTAGCAGGTCAAGCGGTAGATATGACCGCAACAGTCACGTCTCGGGCTAACACAGCGGTAGATAATGTTGTGATGAGTGTATCGTATCCCTTTGGATTTTCAGAGACTGCAACAGCTCCTGAAAAAGGTTCTGGCAACTTGTGGCAACTAGGTAGTATTGAGCCTGGAGAGACAAAAACAGTCCGCGTTTTCGGTGTTCTCGATGGACAGACAGGCGACACGCGAGTATTTAAATTTTTAGCGGGAACTCAGAGTGATAGGGCTTCAAAAAAGGTTGATGTTATTCTCGCAGATTTTGCACAAGAAGTTCGCGTGACCCGACCATTCCTCGGAATGAGTCTTGAATATAATGAGTTACCTGCTGAAGAATATGTTGCAACAGCAGGGGAGGCATTCCCAATACGACTTACGTGGACGAATAATTTAGCCGTTTCGCTTTCCGATGTTGTGATTGCGGCGACACTCAGTGGTGATGGATTGGATCCATTTAACATTTCTGTAGATCGTGGTTTTTTTCGATCGATCGATTCAGTCGTGCTATGGGATAAGACAACAACAGGGGGAATACTTGAGCGAGTGCCCCCTGGTGAAACAGGAAGTTTCGTAATACGCTTATCTCCTAAAACAATACAAAATTTAATTGGCACTGAAAATCCAACTATAAAAATCGAACTTCATGCTGCAGGACAGAGGCTTTCTGAAGGTTCAGTGCCAGAAACAATTCAATCAACAGTCAGTGAAAGTGTTAAGGTCGAAACAAACACGAACATTACAGGTCGTGCACTCTATTTTGAAAATCCACTGGGAAGTGTCGGACCATTACCGCCAAAAGTAGAAAATGAAACTACATATGGAATCTTGTGGGAGATAGAGAATACATCAAATCTTGTAAAAGATGCAAAGATGACTGCAACGCTACCACCATATGTGCGATGGCTTGGAACGGTGAGTCCTGCAGCAGAATACGTCACCTTTAATGAAAATAACGGAGTCGTTACATGGAATGTTGGAAAGTTGTTTGCGAACACTGGTTTTAATGGGCAGCCGCCACGGAGAATTGTATTTTCAATCGGATTGGTACCAAGTACAAGCCAAGTCGGTGAAGTTCCGCCGATTGTTGAGAACCAAAAATTCACGGGCGTAGACGATTTCACCGATACCATTATTAGCCTTGAAATGCCAGAATTGACAACAAATTTGGATGAAGTCGATTTCACTGATACGTATGGTGTCATTGTGCGGTAGCGTGTATAGTTTCCTCATGGGAAAAGTAGAAAATACAACAATGGAGAA
>DCYW01000026.1:0-9160 GCA_002331185.1 Patescibacteria group bacterium UBA2100
TAGCGGTTTAGCCGTCTCATGATACTCTAGGTATATGAACATCGAACTACTACTTACGTTATTTTTTATCGCGTTCGCACTCAATATACTGTGGGAAGTCCTTCATAGCGTTCTTTATACCACATGCCACGAAATGCCATTAGGTAAGATGCAGCGGCTTCTTGTTGTTATGGCACTTAAGGATGCTTTTTGGATTACTGTCTTTTACACAGTCAGTGTTTTCATTTTTGAAACTACTAACGTTATGCTCAACATACCCCAATTAATTTTCTTTGTGTTGCTTGCATTTATATTTTCTTATATAGACGAATACGTATCGTTGCGTACGAAAAGGTGGGAATATGCATCTTCTATGCCAACTTTATTTGGTATAGGGTGGAGTCCATTATTAGAACTTGTAATAACAGGAGTCCTTACATTTTTCATAGTTTTTACGCTAGTGTCATTTCAGTAGTTCGGTTACTTAAATAAGAGAAGTAACACCCACTTAGTGCTCCGGGCACTACGTAAGCGTATCAACTACCGAAACCACTGCCCACCTAATTAAAATATATGGACATCGGATGTCCATATATGTGTATTGTATCTCTGATAGTATGTCACGAGGGTTTTCTTTACCCTGATTGCTCGCACTAACTCGTTTCACTCCTAAGTGCGCCGACATAAGTTCAGGATTGTCGTAATTATTCCGCTACACTCCATAATTACTCTGTCCTTCATCTTAAAAGTGCTCCACCACTTCTTGTGGAAGCTTAAATTTAGGCAAAAGCTCTTGAAGTTCTTCGGAGACTATAATCATTGCAAGCGCGACGAGGCTGACCCATACTGATGTTGCAGCTGATGCAAGAATACCGATAACCAACAGTGCAGCGAGTGCAACAACGAACTTTCTGCGAAGCGCTATTTCACTAATGCCGTAGTGCTCCATATCCAAGTCGACGGCTGATATCTTAAGAAGGGGAAGTACCGTGTAGTGATGTACGAGGTCAGAGATAATAAGCGCCCATCCAATCTCCCATAAAAGCAGGTCTGGCATTGCAAAAGAGGCGAGGAGTACTGCCATGCCGATATATCCATGATGGATACGAATAAATTTTTTCTGTACCACCTTGCTTTGTAATTTGAGAATAAGACGAAACAAGACAGTCAAAATCTCAAAGAAAATTGCCAAAGCAACGATTAATCCAAATTCCATAGTGGTAGCATACCATAAAGTCTCAATTTAGCTTGACCTTAAGCTGCATATCCGTATAATGGTCGCTACCGTCTTAAAGGCGGTGTTTGTTTTTTGACAAATTTACGTTGAGTCACGAGGACACCACGTAACAGAGATTAATGATTGATCTAGTTATAGATTATTCAGCAATCATCACTTTTAGTACTTACTTATAGGAGCGAGTACTAAAAACACAACAAAACAGATAGGTTAAACTATCTGTCCTTGTATATTCTTTTTAAGAAATTCTTTTTACGCAAAAGAAACCAAGAAACTTAAGAAATCCGATCGTCAAACACGGTCAGAATATATTTTCTTTTGTTTCGTTCACTTACGAAAGACATATTAGTATGTCTTTAAATTAGAGTTTGATCCTAGCTCAGGGTGAACGCTGGCGGCATGGATAAGGCATGCAAGTCGAATGCATTTAGTTGCATGGCAAACGGGGTAGTAACACGTAGGAACGTACCCAGAAGTCAGGAATAACCCGGAGAAATCCGGAATAATACCTGATAGTCCCGCAAGGGTAAAGATTTATCGCTTCTGGAGCGGCCTGCGTAGTATCAGCTTGTTGGTAAGGTAATAGCTTACCAAGGCTAAGACGCTTAGGGGAGGTGAGAGCCTGACCCCCACCATTGGAACTTAGACACGGTCCAAACTCCTACGGGAGGCTGCAGTCGAGAATCTTCCGCAATGTACGAAAGTATGACGGAGCGATGCCGCGTGATGGATGAAGCACTTCGGTGCGTAAACATCTTTTATAGAGGAGGAAGTTTATTGACGTTACTCTATGAATAAGAGGCTCCTAATCATGTGCCAGCAGGAGCGGTAATACATGAGCCTCGAGCGTTACCCGGATTCACTGGGCGTAAAGGGTGTGTAGGCGGCATAGTTAGTCGCGCGTTAAAGCCCAGGGCTCAACCCTGGAATCGCGTGCGAAACGGCTAAGCTAGAGGGTGGCAGAGGTGTGTAGAACTCATGGTGTAGGGGTGAAATCCGTTGATATCATGGGGAATACCAAATGCGAAGGCAGCACACTGGGCCATTTCTGACGCTGAGACACGAAAGCGTGGGTAGCGAATGGGATTAGATACCCCAGTAGTCCACGCCCTAAACGTTCCCCGCTGGTTTTTGGAAGTATCGACCCTTTCAGAGACGAAGCTAACGCGTTAAGCGGGGCGCCTGGGTAGTACGAACGCAAGTTTAAAACTCAAAGGAATAGACGGGGGCTCGCACAAGCGGTGGAGCGTGTGGCTTAATTCGTCGATAAGCGAAGAACCTTACCGGGGTTTGAAACCAAACTGCACGCCTAGAGAAATCTAGGTTCCTTCGAGGGTGTTTGGCAGGTGATGCATGGCTGTCGTCAGTTCGTGGTTTGAATTGTTCCCTTAAGTGGGGTAACGAACGCAACCCTCGTTGCCTGTTATATGTGTCAGGCGAGACTGCTCCCTTACGGGAGAGGAAGGTGAGGATGACGCCAAGTCAGCATGTCCCTTTGACATCCCGGGCTGCACACGCGCTACAATGGTTACTACAGCGGGGCGCGATCTCGTAAGAGTCAGCAAATCCTAAAAAAGTAGCCTCAGTTCGGATTGTGGTCTGCAACTCGACCACATGAAGTTGGAATCGCTAGTAATCGTGGATCAGCTACGCCACGGTGAATACGTTCTCGAGCCTTGTACTCACAAATAACTGTGCCTGGCAGCTCTACAATATGCCAGACTGTTAAAATCAGTCCCTCTGCTATATACAACCGTGTATAGACAGAGCGTAGTGAAAAGACAAGACGCGCTCCGCGAGGAAGCGTCTGAAGGGTCTGAGTAGCAAAGAACAGCCTTCCATGTAGAAATACATGATAGCCAAAACGATGTATACGACTCACTCTGGTGGGTTTTGAGGAAGTATACGCAAAAGTCGTAGTTGGATGTTCGGAACGGTAGGTAGAGTGACCCAGGGAGATCTCGTGGTAGGAAGCGGTTATGTAAGTAACCACGAGAAGTCAGCTGAGTCGTAGTACCATGCGTCAATCTAATTAATGATATAATTAGTCGCATGGGAAGGACAAAACCGATAGTTTCAGCAGAATATGTTGTTGGTATCACTGATGGTGAAGGTTGTTTTTATGTAAATCTGAGTAAATCTCCAGCGTATAAAAGCGGATGGCGAGTGCAGATGCACTTTCATCTCAAATTACAGGAGGCAGATGAAGAGATACTATGGAAAATACGCAATACACTTAACTGTGGCAACGTATATTTTCAAAAAGAACAACGAAAAAACCATACTCAGTGTTATCGATATACCGTTAGTGCTTGGAAAGACATAGAATCAACATTGATTCCTTTCTTTAAAAAGCACCAACTACAAACTGCATCGAAACGCAAAAACTTTACTCTTTTCTGTCAAATAGCAGATCTTGTTTCGCAAGGTAAGCATTTGACTCCAAAAGGTATAGAAAAGATTCGTACTCTTAAGCAAAGTATGAATAAGCGAACTATTGGACTCGCGTAGTACGGGAAATCCGTTTGCTACGTGGGAACGCAAAATAATAACCCTTATTATTGCAATCCGCCCGTCAAGTCAGGGAAGCTGGGAGTACCCGACGTTCGTCTTAGCGGCGACCTAAGGTAAATTCAGTGACAAGGACTAAGTCGTAACAAGGTACGGCTACCGGAAGGTGGTCGTGGATTCATTCCGATTGGAACCGATCCAATGCACTATGCATTGCATCTTAACGGCGATATTCTATGCCTCGTACGAGCATAGAAGCGGTAATAGTGTTGGAATACAAAACTACACTTGGCAGTCGGGAAAGACCGATATGTGAACGGAACAAAAGAGGATATATTTTATATATATCGTTAGGGGTTGGTGCCCTTAGCGCTCCATATGTATGAGTTTACTCATCATTACAAATTGTTTGCACGATTCTCGCAGACAGATACGACAAAACCGCCAGAATGCTATACATTCTGGCGGTTTTGTCGTTTTTCTATCTCTCATGCACACCCTTAAAATCCCGCGTTACTTAGTACTCCGGGCACTAAGTTCAGTATACACCCCCCGCACATCGAAGATGTGCGGGGGGTGTATACAAACTAAAGAGCGGTCGTGATTTATCACGACCGCTCATAAGACAAATTGGTTCAGATGATCAAGAGATCGCCACAGCATCCTTGTTGGGATCTCGGCTACGTCCATTCCAAGTTCGATGTCGATTCCTAGTCCGGCATCCAGAAGGCGTACCCCCAGGTTTTTTGGACGTCCCTTTGGGTGTGCGTGGCTCTCTTTTTCTTGAATCCTTAGGCAAATGTCTTCTCCTTTAACGAACAAATCGCACTCCCCATAAGTGCGACAGCACATATACTAGCAAAATTACAACACAGTTACTAGTTTTAGCTAATCAGTGCTATTTCTATTTTTTTATGAATTCTAACAATATCGCCCGAAGTGTATTTAGCATAGAGAACTGTTCTTTTCAGGTTCTTGATTTCGCACATCCAGTTTCTTTGCGACACTATGTAAGCTATCCATTTGGTTAATCACGATGCGCAAACCCATCAAGGATTCGTATGAGCACCACCTCTTCTGGGTACAATCAGAATTGGACAGGATTTAGTCACAGCTTTATATTTGTCTTGCTGCAAAAATAACGCAACGTTGGCCTCAGTACAATATTATGTTCGGTGTTTACTGTATGTATCCAATTGAGACATCCCATACCCTCCGTGTATATAAAAAGAGCTAGTGCGCCACGGTTGCATTACTAACGGAGATCTTTTCTGTGTTTCCGACTCCACGGCGCGCAATTACCTCAACGACATCGAAAAAGAAGGCCACCTCGCACAACACGGCGAAAGTGGCCGAGGGGTGTTTTATACACCTGTGAGATAGTAAGTGCGTGTTGATATAGTGTTACACTTTTGTTACACTAAACATCTATGGCTACTATAAAAAAGCGAATTAATATCAGCGTCCCACGAAGTGTCGAAGATGCTATTGCTCGTTTAGCAAAGCGTGACCAACTACCACAAGCCACAAAAGCGGGGGAGTTATTACGTCTTGCAATAGAAATTGAGGAAGATCAAATCTTCGATCGAATAGCTTCTGAGAGAGATACGAAGGGCTCTACATTTGTACCCCATACAAATGCGTGGTCATGAGGTATACGATTACGTACCATGAACACGTAGTGAGCGAAGATATACCAAAGCTCTCGGATGCTTGGAAAAAGAAGATACAAAATGCTATTGAGAAGAAAGTAATGGTATCACCTGAGATTTTCGGTAAGCCACTGCGACGTTCTCTCACGGGGTATCGTAAGTTGCGAGTTGGAGATTATCGCGTAATTTTCAGAATAGAAAAGAAACTAATAAAAGTTTTTGCTATTAAACACCGGTCTATTGTGTACACAAATATCGAGAATAGATTGTAATTTTATAAAAAAACGAAACTAATGGCAGGAATCAAGACATTTTTTGATTTACAGAAGGGCTAATTTTGGGTATAGTAGCTCCCATTGCGACTGTAGCTCAGGTGGTTAGAGCGTTCGACTGATAATCGAGAGGTCCCAGGTTCGAGTCCTGGCAGTCGCACAAACAACCACAAAACCTTACGCGCAGCGTTGGGTCAAATCCCTTCCATTCACACCCACACTAGGCTACTATTACTTACAGAGCGCTTATCAGCGCTTATTCTATATATACACATAACTATGCCCGAAACACCTCATACACCAACAGAAGACGCTGAAACACCGCGTCCGTCAGAAACAATGATGGATTTTGCTGAAAGAGAGGGTAGGGATTTTCTTGCAGCTTACATAAACCACACGAAAGAACGATACCTGTCGGAGGGTGTCACTGTTGATAATTTCTGCTATTTCCCAGCACTAGATACTGAACCAAGCAAAGTTGAAATACAATACACCCCTATACGGTCACAGGAAGGACATGAAAGTATTACACACGGCGGTATCTCGCTTTTCATGATCGACTCCAGTTCTGGTGCTTTTGCCATGAGTGCAGGAAAACCCGATCAGGTCGCGATTACCGATGAGCACAGGGACGTTATATTTTCAGGGTCAGTACGTACTGGGATACCAACGCGAGTAGTCTCACGTGAAGCTACCGAAAGAGAGTTAAAGAAGGAAGATATGAATCAAGGATTAAATAAACGCCAAATCTTAGTTTATACAGATGTCATACAAGGCGGGAAAGTACGCGTTACTGCGAAGACTATATGTACTCTTCTTACGAAGAAGTCGCTTGACCGAACTCGAAGAAGCAGATCAGATACAATCAACTAACCATGGAATACCTCATAATCATAGTCCTCCTCGCATTTTCTGCATTGTTCTCAGGTCTTACTCTTGGTCTCATGAGTTGGGATCCACAAGAGCTCAAACGTAAAGCTGACGGTGGCGACGCCGATGCAGCAGAGCTCTATCCGATACGGCGTGATGGCAATTTCCTACTTACTACGCTTCTTATTGGGAACGTACTGGTAAACGCAGTACTCTCGATTTTCCTTGGATCAATTACGACTGGTGTTATCGCCGTAGTGTTAGCGACGGTACTTATTGTTGCGTTTGGAGAAATTTTACCTCAAGCTGCATTTAACCGTGATGGAATTTACTTAGGTGCACGTTTTGCCTGGCTAGTACGGATTTTTATGTTTATCTTGTATCCAATAGCAAAGCCGGTTAGTTGGACACTCGACAAAGTGCTTGGCACTGAACTGCCCAATGTCTATTCAAAACAAGAACTCATGAAAATAATCGAGGAGCACGAAGACGCACACGAAAGTGAGGTAGATGAAGATGAAGAAAGAATCATTAAAGGAGCACTAACATTTTCTGATAAAAAGGTAGAAGATATTATGACTCCACGAACAGTGGTGCAGGCATTTGACGCTGACGCTATTATCGACGATGCGCTTTTGCAAGAAGTGCGTGATTCAGGCTTGTCTCGCTTTCCAGTGTTCGAAGAAGATATGGATTCTATTGTGGGGATGCTGTATACCTCACAGTTGATAGGAAAAGATAATCTCGGTGCACGTGTAGGCAACATTGCCTTTAAAGAAGTGCGGTTTATTCTTGAAGATGCGAGTCTCGATGATGCACTCCAGATGTTCTTAAAGACACGAAAGCATTTGAGTATTGTAAAAGATGAATTTGGTGGTATGGCGGGAGTGCTTACTCTTGAAGATGTTCTCGAAGAGATTATCCGCACCGAAATTGTCGATGAGCGCGATCTCCACCCCGACATGCGAGCCTTCGCCAAGCAATCGCATAGCGATCAATAGGAATGGAGCAATAGAAACTCCCCGAACCAAACTGGTACGGGGAGTTTTTTCGTCGAAGAACAATACTAGTAACGATGCACCAGAACGAGATTCCGTTGCTTGAGTGCAGTTTTATTATCGGAACTCCGACGAGCGCTTGCCCAGCAAAACTCTCCTGAAGCCGTATACTCACGATAGGTGTCGATGCCGTCTGAAGCAATTTGGCTTTTTGGAACGCCGCGTTCAATCGCTTGCCCTGCAATTACCGCATGCATATCCAGTTCGCCGCTACGGCGATCAAGAATAGCGAATGGGTAATTGGCACATTCTTCCAGCAAACTCTGGTTATACTTACCATACTCAGGATGGTTTGCTGGATGAAGAAAGCCAGTACGGATTCCACAAAAGGTAAAAATTCGAATATCTCTTGGCAAAATACCCCTGTTGCGGAATATATCCAGTGCTGCATCGATGACGCTGTCATGCTTACGTGAAGATCGTCGATTGAGCAGACGTTCTCTATCAAAAAGACTATCGCGTGCAGCATGAAAGCACACCGTGCAGTCTTTGTTCTTACGATCCCACATCACACATGTATGACAATCGGCTGACGTTATCGCAAACGCCTCGCCGCTTTGGATAACAGCTCCATCAGCAAAACATTTACCCATAACGATTGTTTTGAATCGGGATATTTCCTCGCTGAATGCAAAACTTGGAGCAATTTCCGCATTTGCGTTTGTGGGAATGGGCATCCATACACGCGATATGCCTCGCGGTAGTATCGAAAAAATCTTATTGAAGGTTTCAGGCTGTTTTCGATCGATAGCCCAATTTTTCTTACCGCGTATGCCATAGCAATCGACTGATGCTTTCCCACAGATTGTTGTTGATGTGAGTGGCTCGTGCAAACGTACAACTTGTGGCATTACACTCTCCTTTCTTTGTTACGTCTCTTTCGAGACTCTGTGGGTCATTCTGCCACAACAGGAGTATATATTAAAGGTCAAAATAGTTATTTTTATCTGCTTTAAATTCATCAGTGCCGTCTATTAAATCGAGATGGTCATTATGTATACGACTTTTTACCTCACGATTATTTTTGTCTTGGAGCCATTTTTTCCCGTCCCAAAACTCTAAATTCGAGAAGTTTGTTTTGTATCGCGATTTATCACCGTATGCGGTGCCGATATAAAAGTGCTTTTTCCCTTCCTTTTTTGCAACAGACGCCTCGTTAAGTAAGAACCACATACCAAACGAACTCTTTGCAAACTCTGGTGCATAAAAATAAAACCATACATGCGTCATATCTTTGTCAGCTGCAAGAAATACATAGCCTGCCAACGTGTCTCCATTTTCGTAAGATACAATATGCGTTAATGCGTCTTCTTCTAGTATATGATCCAAGCGCCCTGTTGGCATGGCGTGAGCACCATGATGTGTTTCAAAGTAAGTAAGGCAGAACTCTTTAAAGTCTTGGTTCATCTCGAAATCTTTCTTTGCGTACACCGTACGTGTGAACGCATCTTCGTGCGCACGAAGCACTCGACGGTTTTCACTATTTGGTTCCCATTGTTGTACTTCAATACGAGAACTGCGAGCCATATAAAAAGTATTCCAAATATCTTCTGAGCCAGAGTAGGGGAGGTATCCTTTTTC
>DCYW01000026.1:9498-11605 GCA_002331185.1 Patescibacteria group bacterium UBA2100
CTCAAAGAGTCACCGGCCTCATACTCGCAATAATTACAGTACCCAAATGAATAGGTTCCGTAATTGTGGGCAAATTCGCTACTGAAGAAATTCATATATTAAATAAACGTGTTATCGAGCCACTCAGGAAGAGTATCCAGTACACCGTCTAAGTTTCCAGAAGTTAACACCAACAAAACAGTGTTGTCAGTAAGAGTTTCGCTAAGCTTTTCGTACACACTGTTGGCATCTTGTACGGGGATTGCCGATATACCCGAAGCTTTAATACGGCCAACTATTTCATTTTGAGTGAGCTGCTTATGTGTCGCAGCGCCTTGCGCGGCTGGGTGAAATACCAGCACCTCTTTCGTATCTTTAAAAACAGTGTCATACCATTCAAGCGCATCACGGTTTCGCCAGCTGAACGTATGCGGTTCAAATAGAGTGACAATTTTCTTGTCAGGGTAGTGTAGTGCTATTGCATCAATCGCAGCGCGAGCTTTTTCGTACGAAGAGCCAAACCCTTCGTATGTTGGTATGCGAGAGATGGTTGATATTTTGTTTAGGCGCCTCCGCACTCCACTGAAGGATGCAACTGCCGATTGCAGCTCTTCAACGGTTACCAGCTCACGAGTTAACAGTAGCGCTGCGGCACCAACTATGTTTTGCACGTTGTGGCTACCTAATAGTTGCGTTTGAAGTGGAACTACCACTTTACCATCGTGTGTAAGATCAAAAGTGGTTGTTTCTCCGTATGTGATATTTGTAGCTTGCCACAGTGCTTCGTCACTAAGTCCGTAGGTAATGTATTGCGGAGCGTGTTCTAACACTTCCGCTACACCTTTGTTATCAATACATGCAACAAGAAGACCGTGTTCTGGCATGTTTCGCAGCAGCTCAATAAAAGGCTGTACGTACTCTTTGTAGGTTGGAAACACATTCACATGGTCGTGCTCCACAGCGGTAAGGAGTACGTCATCGGCGTTAAAGTGTAAAAACTTAGAACTGTCATCCCAATGTGCAGTAGGATATTCGTCGCCTTCAATAATCGCCACCTCACCCGCTCCCTTGTGCGAAGTAAATTCCATGTCCAGTGGGTACGCACCAACAAAATAGCTCGGGTCTTTTTTAGCCTGCACCAAGGTCCACGACATAATACTTGTAACAGTAGACTTGCCGTAGCTACCGGCTATTACAATGCGATGCGTGTCAGCGGTTAGCTCTGTGATTACCTCAGGGAATGATTTTATTCCAACTCCCATTTCGTGCGCATGTTCAACCTCGGGGTTCGTTTCAGGGGTCAGTTTTGCGTTGCGTCCGATGATAACAAGGTCAACATCTTCAGGTATGTTTGACGCTCGATATCCATGATGGAAGGTAAATCCGAGTTTTTCTACGTAATCTGATGCAGGAGGGTAGAATTCATCGTCAGATCCACTGACGTCCCATCCAGCGTCCATGAGTAATTTTGCTGTTGCACTCATAGCAACTCCAGCAACACCAATAATATGAGCCTTCTTCATTGGCTGAATATAACACGCGAGGTAGGGGAATCAACGTGTAGAGAACGCTCAATATACTAATGCTCACCGTGCAAGATTATCTACCACGACAAAATATATGGACATCCGGTGTCCATATATTTTGTCGTTGATACTGCGTACATAACCTCACGTGATCCTCAAAGGATTGATAATGTGAGGTTTTTATATACCCACCAATTTAGACATCCGATATCTGAATTGGTGAAAGAATCAACTATTGACTTATATCACACATCATGTTTTAATATAGCCTGTTTTAACTTTTGAGAGAGGCCTAAGATGCATAGAGCTACAACTAGAGATGATGCAAGTTTGTTTGGGTGGTTGGTGCGTAAAGGTGTTTTGATTCTCCTTGGTTTATTTGTGGTCTCCTTCGGGGGTAAGCTTCTAGACGAATGGGCAGAATACCATCTTTCCAATAGTGTTGTCCCAGAAGCCGTTTTTGATGGATACACCATTGTTTCCGATGTTGTCGTTGGAAATGAAAAACCATCCCGACAGGCGAATCGCAATTCTCGTATCCCTCTCGCTCCCCCCGATCGAGGGTGATCATGGAATCGACAGAAGTCATGCGTAACAGGCAG
>DCYW01000013.1:0-3697 GCA_002331185.1 Patescibacteria group bacterium UBA2100
TGTCAAGAGTATATTAAACCACTCTTGACATATAACTATTGCATCAACACGCTCGCTGGCGATGATGATTTTTACGAAAGCAGTGAGTGGCGAATATTTTTAAATGAAGACAAAGCACTCTGGCGAGAGAATTACGAAATAGTGCGTTTGCTCGATGAAAAAAACAGGACTGTTGACGTTATTACGTACTAATTGCTAGTGTATATCCCGTTTTAATAATAGAGCAGTTAACCGCTCTATTATTTATAGAGTGAAAAGAGAACAATTCCTGCAGTCACACTTACATTCAATGACTCTTTCTTGCCATGCATTGGTATCTCAACTATATAGTTACTCTTGTCGCGCAACTGCTTCGATATCCCTCGTACTTCGTTACCAAGCAGTAGCACCATTTTAGGAAGTGCTTTAAAGTCTTGTAAAGCAATCGAGTGTTCATCTTGTTCTATCGATATAATACTAAATCCTTCTTTCTTTAAATCGCTCATCACTTTGCTGACATCCCCTGCCTCCCAGGATACATACTCGCATGCGCCAAGAGCAGTTTTTGCAATATCCTTTTGAACACGACCAAACCGATCAATTGGCTTTGGTGTATATCCAGTAAGATACATCTTAGTGACACCTACAGCGTCAGCTGTTCTAAATATTGAGCCTACATTGTGTGTGCTGCGTATATTGTGCAATATAACAATTATCTCACTCACGCTGCATACTATACAATAAGAATGTAAAAATAGTGTATGTATGTTATATTTTGCACCATTCCCGCCCGTAGCTCAGTTGGTAGAGCAGCGGCCTTTTAAGCCGAATGTCGCAGGTTCGAGTCCTGCCGGGCGGACAAACAACACACAACCGTGATGCGTAGCATTGCGGTTTTTGTGTTGTTCTGAGCGGCAAGACTCGAAAAAAGTCACTGGTACACAAGACGAGGAGGTACGACGAGTGCTTGTCAGTGACGACGGGGCAGCGAGTACTTAGCGAGGCCGCAGCCGAGCTTAGTACTGGCGCCGAGTCCTGCCGGGCGGACAACGTTAAGAAAAACAGTGCCTGCACACTGTTTTTTAGTTTTCCGAGGCGGAGCGTTGTTGAAATGTCTAACAAAGACAATTCAACCGCGAGCGCAGGCCAAACACATTTAGTATTTTTGAGTGCGTAGCACTAACAAAATAGTTAGTGAGGGGGTGGCGACAATGCTAGTTGCTGCGCCGAGTCCTGACGCGACATATAAAACACTTAATAACTGGTGATGACAAACGTGTTACTACACAAACTCACATCAACCTGCTGCCCTAAAAATAAGAGGCCTCCTAGCAAACGAAAAGGAAAGTGTGCCAAGAAGCGGCTTGGAAGAATCGCATGTGCACATGCAATCACTTTTAGTCCTCTGACTTAAACTCTACCGTCACATCTTTGGTGGCTTGTGTACCGAACTCTGATTCACATTCGAGTGTGTAGATAGCAGCACGTATTTGTCTATCTGGAACACTTTCTTTATCAAAACTAAACGGCTCGGTTATTACCACACCTTGTGGGTTTGTGTAACTAAATCCGCGTGGACCAGTAACCTGACAACTCTTCATAAACAAACTAGACCACGCGACTCGTATTCGATCGCCGCGCTCTGCTTCCGTGGGTTCTACTACAATATCGTACTGTGGTTCTCCCACAGTTACCGCACACGTATTTCTTCCTATTTCTATACCATTTTCATCGAGACACTGTACTGCATATTCTTCATTATAAGTTTGAGTAACCGCCACTTCACCAGAGACCTTTCCTCCAGTATCTATACCAATACCTTGGCTACTTATGGCTGCAGGAGTGCAGGCCCATGCAATAGTACTCGGACTATCTGTACGAATGGTATTTGGTGCACAGGAGAGCTGTGGTGGCGAAGAACCCGTTGGACCAAGTGCGTCGCTTCCTTCAACCACAACTGTGACTTCACACATCTTTGTATTATCATCCCCGCTTCCTGTTGCGGTTAATTCGTATGTTGTTGTTTCAGCAGGTCGTATTGTGGTTTCGCTACTCTTAGGCAAATCCACTCCGATGCCACTAATACTCACACTTTCTGCACTTGCAGTACGCCATCGAATAACTACTGTTTCCCCCGATACAATCTCCTTCTTACTTGCATCTAACAAACACTGCGGCACGGTGGTTCCTTCTTTTTGACACACTGTTTTCCCATCTACAACAGCTTTAACATACCCGGCCGTGCATCCCTGCGGGCTACTACCAGATCTATTTCTATTACTGTTATTCAACATATTCCATCTTGTAAAAGCTGCGCCAATACTTTGCCCAAAAGCAACTCCTACTGATGTCCACGCCTGCGAAGTTCGTGAAGTTACACCTCGTATCTCACACTGCATACGCTGAGTGAATGTTCCACTACAACGAGATGCACCTACAACTGGAGCTCTTGCATTTCCTACACTTGGAATAGCAGTACGTAATGTAGGATCTTTAACGACACAATCGTATCCTTTTGACCAATCATTAAAATCCCTTGGATAACATACCGCAGGACCTTTATTTGCACAGATGACACCCTCGCCAGGAGTTGCATTTGGCTCTACCAGTCGTGTATCACGTAACTGTACTACCGCATCAAGTTCTGCTCTACAGGCAGCCGGTACTAACAAACCTCCATCTACACGATTTGACTCACCTAAAATAGAATTCTCTGGGTTACAACCAGGTCCTTCACATGTATCCAGCTTTAGGTTAGGAACATTTCCTATGCATAAAGCCTCTTTTACCGGTTCAGCGCCTATTGGTACTTGCAGGCCTGTTTCTCTTGCTATACATTGCTGTAAACGCTCGACGGCCTTCGCTGGTGCAGTTGGATCATTTGATACATAACAGTCTCTTGTTTGGTACCCTCCAACCAACGGTACTATATACGAAGTAGAACATAAGTTGTTACACCCCCCTCCTCCTTCAGTATCACAATTTTGTAGCGCTTGTGTTAACAAATCAACTGCTACTGCATTATTAGATCTGCTTTCCTGTTCAGATCTTTCTACCTCAGTCGTTCTTATGCTGGTTCCCGAACCAAATGGTATATTTTGTCCTCCGCGTCGAGCATCTGGATTCGTCCATTGTGTTGTCTCTGTTCGTGTTTGAGCTTGTGGTGGCGCACCGACTGTTCCGGTGTCAGGATTTATCCATTCCGATGCATTATTTGCCGCAGCAGTATTTCCTCCACTAACGGAACCCTGCAAAAATGTGCCCGAAACACCGAGACCAATTATTAAAAACGCCGCGAATGCGAGTTGTATGATATCTTTTTTTGTTTCAGTGCCCATAAATATCTTGTTACATGGTATCGACAAAAACACTAGATTGAAAATAGGTTATACACACGAGTAAAATCATTCCCATCAGTCATCCGCAACAATGAACGCGGCGTACTTCCTATAATCAATGGGGAAATTGTATGAACAACTCCATAATATGAACCATACAAAATACTTTGTTCAGCAACGCGAACAGTCTTTCCGGCGACAGAAGAAGCTCCTTCTGGAGCAGTCGTTTCTCGGCTCCCTATAACAAATTGTCCGTAATCACTATTATCAATTTGATCACGAGGATTTTGTTGCACACTACCTATATCGTCATTTGGTATATATGTTGCATAAAATCCATCAAACGCATTGTCGGTGGCAATAGTTTTTTGAATTTCGCT
>DCYW01000013.1:3721-3883 GCA_002331185.1 Patescibacteria group bacterium UBA2100
ATCAGTCATCCGCAACAATGAACGTGGGGTACTTCCTATAAGTAATGGAGAAATTGTATGCACAACTCCATAATATGAACCATATAAAATACTTTGTTCAGCAAAGCGAACAGTCTTTCCAGGAACAGAAGAGATTCTTTCTGGAGCAGTCGTTTCTCGGCT
>DCYW01000013.1:4001-14763 GCA_002331185.1 Patescibacteria group bacterium UBA2100
GGCAATAGTTTTTTGAATTTCGCTCTCGAATCCAGAATTGATTGTGTTGTCAATAACATTTGAATCTCTCCCACCAGTTAGTTTTGTTATATTATACACCAGAGTTGATACCACTGAATTATCCTCCTGGGGTGTGGCGGGTGTTTGTGTTTCCTCTTGCTGTGTATCACATGTTTTAAATAAATTAGTTCCCAAAAAACCTGAGCCCTCGCAGGGAACTTCATTATTTTGTAATGGCTGATTTGTAGATGCATCAAAAGTCAAAACATTCTTTGAATTATCTTCAGGCTGTGCCTTTTCGTTCGTAATGAAATCAAGAAATGGTTTGCTAGTGGTCTGGTTGTCGTCTATTTGTTCAGAATCAATGTATGTCAATTCATCAGAGAATATTTGGTTGGCTACATCGGGGGTATTAAACGTGGATCCGACACCAAGTGGTTGAAACAGGTTTGGAAACGATATGCTGGGCATATTTGAGATAGGTTGATACAATTCTTCAAAATAATTTTTTGGTGTGTATGTATCTGCCTCCTGAATGACCGCTTGAAATTCATACGAATAGTCTTCTGGTGGCGTGTACTCAACCGGCGGACCATATTCATTTTCTTCTGAATAATCACTAATGATGCTTCCTGTCACGCACTCTCCATCACCAAATCCATACAAAATAGCTCGCGCTTGTGGATCTTTTATTTTAGTCGCGATACTAACTCGGCTAAAATCATCCGACCAAATGCTTCTTCGTTGTCGCACATCAACGTGTATCGAACCGCTACTGTAGAGTCCGAGTCCACCTTGGCATTTATTTACCCTACGCAGACCGCAAATTGCCATTGTCATAAATTCTTTTTCTTTTCCCGCTGAAACTTTTACATCAATTGCTTTACTCTGCCGATGTTGGCTATTTGTTGCCCCAGTATTAGGAGTACAAACGGGATTACTTTGGTTCGTATCTCCCGGATTGTAACGACATCCGCTAATAAACGCGCATTGACTCCTTCCACCAATTGCCTCACATGCATTTAAAACAACGTCTGATACTTTCGTATTGGCTCCGCGTATACTTTCGCCATACTCTTTCCAATTGGCGTCAATAATTTGACACCCTTGCTGTTCAGGACGCAAATCAGGGGCTACAACAATCGCCTGCGCACTATGCGCAAAGCTAAAAAATGTAGCGATAACCACAATTGAGAGTGTAGGTAAGACACGAAAAGACCACATCATAGCTTGATAGTACCGTGTGTGGGGTTAAAAATCTATTTTACCGTGTTACTAAGCAAGTTCTACAAACCGAGAGTTTCTGCAATGAGCATCAGTATACGTTTCCACCACGCGAGCCGTTCTTCTTCTGTTCCTAAGCTGTCATAATAGCCGTCAGCGAGTACGTCAGCATCTGATCCAGACTGCGCCACATTTGAACTTCGGTAGTCTCCAATATTACCAGTGGCTGCATTTTGTTCGTTAAGTAACGCCTCTCTTCTGCGCGCCTCTTCTGCCGCGCGCTCTAATTCAGCAAGTGACAAACCAGATGTGTATGCTGGATCATTCATATTATCAAGAAGTTCTTCTCCAAACGCTGTGTTTTCGCTCTCAGAAGAGATATCTGGATCACCATCTAACGATTGGTATGAAGTGGTTACAGAGTCTCTTGCTTGTGTGTTTGTGTTGTTGTTCGTCGCCGATGAGTCACCACCCGTTGTATTGGTTGTTGGATTTTCTCTATCAAGGATTGTAAAAATCGAATCTGTATTGCGTGAGTCATCCGAATTGTCGTCACCAAAATCTAAATTAAATCCAGTGTCATTATTGACAGTTCCATAATCATCAATGGTATCCAAAAAAGTAGTGGCACCATCAATATAGTCATATTGTGTACCACTGGAACCTGAATATGCGTCAGTTCCTAATCCACTACTAATAAGGTTGTTTATAAACCCGACTGCTGTTTGTACGACAACACCTTGTGCTACGCCTTCAATGAAACCTCCTCCAAGTGCGCCCCCAAAGATGCTTGGTGGTGGAGTGTACGCAACGACTCGGCAACATCCTGCGAAACATTGACCTGTAACCTGCTGCCCTGCTACCAATCCATTTACCGTACAAGGCATAAAGTCTCGCCCCCCTTTTGACTGAGGACCTGGCGGCTGACACGCTTGATGAGTCACAATTAACGCGCCTGGTGGTGGTTCGCCGCACACCACCTGCGCACGTACAAATGAAACTCCTGCAAAAAAATAACCAACAATGAACAGCGCAATAAAGAGTAGTATGAGTTTCACCTTGTTTTTTCGTAGTACACATTCCATATACCTCTATATTACCTTGGATTTATCTCTAATTCCTCCTCTTGCAAGAGACCACTTTCTGATTCACACGTGAGTCTAAAGATAGTGTCGCCTAGAATCGCTGGTGTTTTTACTTCCCCTTCTGTGCCTCGTCGTATGAACCCGAGCTGTGTATCTGATGTTAACAGGCATGAGTTCACATCTGTTGTTGTCCAGCTAAGCACGATTGAATCGCCACGGTCAACAGACGTTGTATCTGCGGAGAGCGTCAATACTGGCTCTGCGACACTCACTACACAACTCGCCGTTGTATTGGCTACATCAACCAAATCATTTACACACTCTATCGCGTAGGTTGTGTCTGCTGTGGGTTGCACACGTGTTGTACCAATTGTCTCTCCGGCGCTATCAAAATTTTCACTCGCCGTAGTGTAGGCACCATCACGACACGCCCACATAATGATTGTTTCTTCTGACACTCCAATGATAGGTGGTATACAAATGAGTGTCGCACCACGTGTGGCGAGTGGTCCTGTGCCAACTTTGCTTGTTTGCGTTGTTCGGTTTATTTGAATGCTACTATTTACAGACGGCGTATTGACATTAGTCTGCGTTGATACTGAATTAAACGGGTCTTCATTTATATTTGAAGGGTACAAATCAGAGGCATTTCCATCATTATTGATTATGTTAGTATTTGTCGTATCTGTATCATTTCTTGTTTGGATACCAAGAAATGACCTAATAGAATCAAAAGCGATTGCTGTTTGCTGTCCACCCACAGAAACAGTAGCCTGTGTATTCTTATATTCAGAAAAAGAGAAAGCAACTACAAAAACAAAAAGTAGTGCGAGCGCTTTTATGTGAGTATGGGGAATATTCATAGGTACGTAAATAGGACTTGATATTTTCAATGATACGGGACGTATACCATTGCTGCAATTGAATTTGTACACATCAACACATCTCACTATTCTTCTCTAATATATCAGCTCACTGATATATTAGAGAAGAATAGAATTAAGTAGATAGAGTATAAAATTCTTATGCTACAACGTGAGAATGAATTGTTCCAGTTCAATTTCCAAAGGTACTCCGGATCTTCGTGCGTGCTGCGGCAGTAAAGCCAATTTTTTTACATACTCTTCTATAATTTCAATTGAAGAAAAATTCTTGAATGAGCGCTGTGCGTTAGTAAACGGGTACGGCTTCATACCAGCTTCATCTGCAGTTTTTGCGCGGGCTGCAAGTACGATACTTTTCAACATCCAAAATAAAATTCCATGAATTTCCTCATCACTCACGCCTCTATTTTTTGCCTCTCGAAATAAACTCCATAGTTTCTTAACATCTCTCTCACCAAGTGCATCAGTCAGCGCAAACGTGTTAAAAGATGCCTTGTCTGGAGGAACTGTTTTTTTAAACTCATATATTTTTATTGCGTATTTCTCGAGCTTCTTTTTGACAGGAGCAGTCAACGCTGCATCTAATACAAAAAATGGATGTGCGGCCTCTGCAATTTTCGTTAGGTTATGTAACACGACCTCCTCCCCTTCTTTGGTGCTAAAGAGAGTATCGAGCACAACGACGTACTCACTTTTAAACAGCGTTTGGCTACCAGTTAATTCATCAAAATTATAACTTCCTACATCATCATTTGTAATCCGAAAATAAAGTGCATCTGGACTTTTTGCAAGCATGTTCGCAACAGTTACCTGAACTTTTGTCCTCGCTGTATCGACATCCTTCCCGTAGTAAACGTACAACATACTACATTCTTTTCATTTCCCCCCAATTATCACCTCGAGAAACATCTACTAATAACGGCACCCCGTGTGTTTGCTCAGGAGTTAGTATATGTTCCATTAATTCTTTTATGTGTTTTGCTATTTCAGCAGTATCTTTTTTCTTCATTTCATATATCAGCTCGTCGTGCACCTGTAGAATAAGACGTGCCGAATCTAACAAATTATTTTTTGTTAGATATTCATGGATACGCACCATTGCAATCTTTACCACGTCAGCTTGCGTGCCTTGAATAGGTGCGTTTATCGCCATACGCTCAGCAGCAGCCCGCACATGCGGTAAGCGTGAAGTAATGCCTTCAAAATATCGTCTCCGCCCAAAGAGTGTTTCTGTGTATCCGAGACGTGCAGCATCTGCTTTTGTATGATCAATCCATTGTGCAAGACCTGCATATGTTTCAAAATATGTATCGTAAAACGAACGTGCTTCTTTTTGTGTCGTATCGCCATCAAGGTTTGCACGTAATGCATTTACTCCCATGCCGTAGAGAATACCGAAGTTGATGACTTTAGCGCGTCGTCTCATTTCTTTATCAACATTTTGTGTCTGCACCGCAAACACTTCAGCTGCTACTGCTGCATGAATATCTCCACCGCTTTTAAATACTTCGAGTAACTTCTCATCGCGAGAGAGAATTGCGGCAATGCGTAGTTCGATTTGCGAATAGTCTAATGCTACCAATTCGTGTTCTTTTTTTGCTACGAATCCATTTCTAATACGTCTTCCGTGCTCTGTTTTAATTGGTATATTTTGAAGGTTTGGATTCTGACTTGCCATTCTTCCTGTAGTAGTACCTGCCTGTAAAAATTCAGCGTGTAATCTTCCATCATTTGCAACGAGCATTGGGAGTGTGTCGATATAGGTTGAAAGAAGTTTTTGTAATTCACGATAACTAAGCACATCGTCGATTATTGGATGTTCTCCTCGTAATTTTTCGAGTTCTGATTCTTTTGTGCTGCGTTGTCCTGTTGAAGTCTTTTTTTGATTTTTAGGCTTTAGCTCAAGAGTGTCGAACAAAATCTCACCCAACTGTTTAGGAGAATTAATGTTGAAAGTAACCCCAGCGTATTTAAAAATCTTTTTTTCTAATTTTGAAAGTTCTGTGTGATATTCTTTTGAAAGTTTTTTGAAATACGCCGTATCTAATGCAATACCGTTTTCGTTCATGTGCCGTAATACTGGAATGAGTGGCTCTTCGATATCTGTATATACCTTTTCTAAGTTTCTCTCTTTCAATGTTTTAAAAATGGCGTCGTGTGAATCTTTAAAGGTGCTGTTTGGTACAAACTGCATAACGTCCTCCAACGTCGGGTTGGTGACATCTGAACGAATAAGCCATAAGGCAAGTGCTGTACGTGTTAATTCCTTGGGATCAATTTTTTCAGCAGGTGCTTCATCTGGCTCTTCGTTTTCTTCATCATAGTTAACACCCGCTGCTCCATTGATTACTTTTTTTACTCGATCGCTTAGCGCACGGAATTCGAGTTCTGAAAAAAGCTCTAATATTGATTCTTTTTTTACTGTGTCTGACCATATTTTTTTGGGAATCTCAAACTCTACTGGTGCATCACGTCTAATAGTGGCGAGCATTTTGGAAAAGAATGCTTCGTCTTTACCTTCTTTTAAGAGCCCGATCATTCGAGCTTTTATTCCAACTTCAACAAATTTTTCCTCGTTCGTTTCAAGTACCTTATAGAGATTCTCTAGTGTTCCGAATTCAACAATCAGTGTTGTTGCTGTCTTCTCCCCAATTCCATGTATGCCGGGGATATTATCAGAAGGATCTCCTCGTAGCCCTTTGTAATCTGGTAAAAGATCTGAATGAAAGCCAAATCGCTCCTGCACCGCCTTTTCATCGTAAAGAATAGTGTCTTGTATGCCTTTTCGAAGCGTATATACCGTTACCTTTTCTTTTTCTATGAGTTGAAGAGTATCCATATCTCCTGAGGCAATGACTATATCAATTGGCTTTTTTTTCAATTGTTCAACAATGGTTCCTAAAATATCGTCGGCTTCAAATCCTTCCGCGTCATATATTGGAATGTCAAAAGCTTCGAATACATCCCGACTTCGCTGCAGCTGCCTTGCTAGTTCATCATCAGTTTTTTTACGCCCTGCCTTATACTCAGCAAATACTTCATGTCGAATTGTTTGTTTTGGCAGATCAAAACACGCAGTGATATAGTCTGGATGTAATTCTTGAATTATTTTCATCAACATTGTCGACAAACCATACAATGCACCGGTTGGCTCTCCTTTACTTGATGAAAAATCGGGTAATGCATGGTATGCGCGATGAATAATCGCATGCGCATCAAGTAATATAAGTCGTTTGTTAGGCTTCTGTATCATACGAAATGTTCCGTGTTGTATCACTCATGTATTCGAAGTATATATGCTTAGTGTTTTGAGGAAGTAGTCCGTCTATCTTTTCTGGCCATTCGACAAGAATAAGATTAGATGGATCTATAATTATGTCATTCCACCCAAGAACTTCCATTTCTCTCTCTTCTTCAAGGCGGTACGCATCGATATGTATCAATTGGGAAAAAGATTGGTCCTCGAGCGGATAGTTTTTTTGTATTACAAATGTAGGGCTTACTATTTCGCCAGTCACCCCAAGAGTACGAGCAAGTGCTTGTGCGAAGGTAGTTTTCCCAGCACCAAGATCCCCATGAAGCGCTATAACGAAGGCACCACTATTATATGCATTCAGCTTCAACGCATATTCGCGAGCACTTTCTTTGAAATCACTCAATGAGTAGTCTGTCATATGCGCATTGTACACTAAAGAAAAAAGGTGGTCGCCTTGTCTGTATCACGGTCTTATTTTATATACGCATAAGCACACAGGTTCTTTTTAATGTACGTGATAAACTAGAGACACATTCATATGGTTCAATTTGATGAAAAAGATCAAAAAGAGAAGATAGCCGAGCTCTACGAACAAGAAGAAGAATCCCTTGCTCAGACTCTCTCTCAAAAATATGGTGTTGAATACGTTGACCTAACTCGTGTATCAATCGATACTGATGCCCTGAGGCTAATAAACGAGCCGATTGCTCGAAAAGTAGAGGTAGCGCCTTTTCGGAGAATTGGTAAAAAAGTATTTATTGCAATGCGCGCACCAGGGAGAGCAGATTCTCTTGAGGCAATTCAAACAATAGAGCGATTAGGCTACCAAACACGATTATTTATGGTTTCGTCTGCCTCCCTAACGCACGCATGGGACCATTACAAAGATATTTCCCATGCATCCGCAAGCGAAGGTGGTGTACTTAATATCTCCTCAGAAGAAATTGAACGAATCAAGAATAAATTAAAAAGCATAGAAGATGTTCGTAAAAACGTGGATGCTAGTTTTGCAAGTTCAAAATCCCATCGTGTATCTCGCGTACTCGAAGTACTGCTTGGGGGCGGTTTAGCACTACAGGCATCAGACGTACACATTGAACCCGAAGAAGATTTTATTCGCGTTCGTTTTCGGTTAGATGGAGTACTCACCGAGATTTTAGAATTTGACCATGAAACGTACAAACTACTCTTGTCGCGTCTAAAACTGCTTTCTGGCCTGAAGCTCAACACGAAGAGCTCGGCTCAAGATGGTCGTTTTAGTGTAAAAGTTGGTGATGGAGAAATGGAAATAAGAACATCTATGATTCCAGGTAACTACGGGGAAACCGTGGTTATGCGTCTACTTGATCCATCAACTATCGGTCTTCCACTGGAGAGTCTCGGTATGGACAATTTTCTTATGCAGCTGTTTTTAGATGAAATAAAGAAACCAAATGGGATGATCTTAAACACTGGACCAACTGGTTCTGGTAAAACAACCACGCTATACGCATTCTTGAGGGCAGTGAGTAAACCTGGAATTAAAGTGATTACACTTGAAAACCCTGTCGAATATCACTTACCGGGAATTGTTCAGACACAAATTAGCAAAGACTACACATTTGCTGATGGGCTCCGTAGTATCTTGCGGCAAGACCCCGACATCATTATGGTTGGAGAGATTCGCGACCCTGAAGTTGCCGCAACTGCAGTGCATGCCGCGTTAACGGGACACTTGGTATTCTCAACTCTTCACACAAACAATGCCGCAGGAACATTCCCTCGATTAATTGATATAAAAGTACGGCCTGAAATTCTTGGAAGTGCAGTGAACCTCACTATGGCGCAGCGTCTTGCTCGACGTTTATGTGAAGACTGTAAGAAGAGTGTTCCTATTACTGGAGCCGCTCGAGAAAGTATGAATAAACTCCTACACAATATTCCCCGCCCAGATGAACTTCCAGAAAATAAAGATGTTATGTGGGAAGCGGTAGGTTGTGATAAGTGTAATCAAACTGGCTACACTGGACGGCTCGCTATTCTTGAAGCAATCAAAATGGACGGGCCAGTAGAAGCAGCCGTGCGTGCCAACCCAAGTGAAATTGAAATATGGCGTGCGGCGCGCCCACAGCAAATTCGGCGAATGGCAGAAGATGGTGCGGTAAAAGTACTTAAAGGGGTAACGTCACTTGATGAGCTCGCGCGTATTATAGATATAGAAGACGCTGACCTTATGGCAATGAAGGATTTCGGACAGGGTTAAGTGTGACTACTGTGGATAGCTAATCTATTTTTCTGTAAAAATCGTATACTACATTATAGTGTTGTGCACCGAAGGATACTTCGATGCACAACGCACTCCTTTATATTTTATATAGGAGTTAGTGTGTGAGCTTGCGTAAGCAAGCAAGTGAAAAGCGCAGCCGCCCAAGCTGCGCTTTCGCTGTATGTATAAAAATGCTTCATGCAACGACACGCTGCTTCTAAGTAGTCAACTTTCCAAATCTCTTCCCCGCTGCTATGGTAGATGCAGACGAAAAAAACACCCCACAAGGTGTTCTAATCTCGTCGGGGAAAAAATTCTCTAAACGATTCTTTGCAATAAAGCAAAGGTGAGTGCCTAACTAAGGATAGAATCAGCACCTTGAGCCATATGAAAACCTCCGCTATTTTTAAATAGGGACGCACCCATAAGGCTCAAGACCATTTCGTCCTTGAAAGGTCTCTTATTGACCAGGAGTCTCATCGCTTAGAGAATTTTGTCTCCGAAAATGTACAGTAATGAACGTTGAAACTATATTAACACATTAAAATTGTATGTCAACCCCAATCGACGACACGCAAGACCACCCACCAGAAGATACTGCTGATGTATTTCTTGATAAAACACTGCGCCCCAACAAATGGGACGAATATGTTGGCCAAAAACGTATAAAAGATAACCTCGCAATCCTCCTTCGAGCAGCGTCAGAGAGAGAACAACCCCCTGAACACATTCTTTTTTACGGCCCTCCCGGGTTGGGGAAAACAACACTTGCTCACCTTATCGCCCACGAATCCGGTTCACAAATTCGCATCACCTCTGGCCCTGCCATTGAGCGAGTTGGTGACTTAGCATCCATACTTACCAACTTAGGCGAGAAAGATATCTTGTTTATCGACGAAATACACCGCCTCAACAAGAATATTGAAGAGGTCCTCTACCCTGCCATGGAATCAGGCGTTCTGGATATAATTATTGGGAAAGGTCCATCGGCACGAACTATTCAACTTGAACTTCCTGCGTTTACATTAATAGCTGCAACGACACAAGTGTCTGGTATTTCAAGCCCGCTACGTAGCCGTTTTTCAGGTGGAACGTTCCGTCTTGAGTATTACGACACTGAAGAGATAAAAGATATTCTGAAACGTTCGGCAACAATTCTTGGTGTCGCTATAGAAGAAGAAGCGCTGGACGAAATAGCAAAAAGAAGCCGGTTCACGCCACGAACAGCAAACTTTCTACTTAAACGATGCCGTGACTTTGCACAGGTACACAAAAATAAACTCGACAAGAGGTCAGCGAAAGAAGCACTGGAGTTATTGGATGTCGATGATCTGGGACTCAACCGAAATGATAAAGAAATCTTGAATACCATAATACATAAATTTAACGGCGGACCTGTTGGCCTTAAAACACTTGCGGCTGCAACTTCAGAAGAAGAAAGCACCATCGAAGAAGTGTACGAACCATACCTTATACAACTCGGTCTATTAGATAGAACCCCACGCGGTCGCATCGCCACTGCATTAGCCTACGAACATATTGGTCTTGAAGTCCCTCGACGCTTGCAAAAAAAGGATTAGTTAATTGCCTCTTCCTCAAAAACTGTATTTGCTCCTGTTATAAGATTGGTGAGCGTCTCAACTGCACTTGAAGCTGCGTCTGCGATACTATCAATAATCCTTGAAACAAGACTCTTTCCGTCTGTTGTTGCCTCATATTCTTCAAGAAATGTTCCTTCTTGTGTATTCAGCAAACCAAGCGTAGATGTTGCATACGTTTTTGGTGCTGGGGTTGGTCGTACCCACCCATCGTACACCGCAAGGAAGTGTAGGATTGCATTTTCTGGCAACACTCTTTTTTCGAGCTCAGCTACAAACACTTGACGTTCAACTATTTTTGCACGCTCTTCCCTTCTCTCTAAACAGTCCTTACTTGTTTCAAATGCCCTACAGTAGGTTGAATTTTTAGCGCGCTTCCCCTCTTCTTCGGCCAGACGCAGCGAACGGATTGCCTCGTCTTCAATAATAAGGTCTTGAATACGCCCAAACGATTTATTTTCTGTACTTAC
>DCYW01000028.1 GCA_002331185.1 Patescibacteria group bacterium UBA2100
TCCTTTTCCATATCCAAAAAAGTATCCCCCGCCAAAAAAGAAAAAGGAATACTGCAAAGGATTTTTCTGGAGGGCGTACCGCCGCAGCGGAGCGGAGGCGGAAGGAGGCGCGTATTGCATCACCACGCAATCGGAGCGTACGGAGAAGTCTCAAGCCACCACGCGCGCGGCGCGTGCGAAGTCAGTCGCTTCGCGACTGGAAGAAAGTTCGGATTTCATCATATAGACGGAGCAGATTAATTACGTGGCATGTGACCCATGCCCGTCAAAAAATACCCCTCATGGGGTATTTTTTATTCTTCAACTATTTTTTCAGTATGGCGACATTTTGGATAATTCTTACATCCTAAGAATTATCCATATGGACCACCCTTCTCAATCAAGTCAGAGCCACACTCTGGGCACATGGTTAGGATATTTGGAACGTTAACATTTACCTTACTCATATACTTTAGTAACTTGTGTCCATCAATCGCTTCTATACTCCTCTCGCGACAAGCATTCTTAGCTTTCCTCTGCGTAGACGCGTACAGGAAATAAACATACCTCAAACAGTCTGTCTTGCATTTTATACGCGCGAGAAATGTAGGCATATAAATTTCTGTACCTAAGTACCATAAGGATTGTTGTGTCCTTTATGAATAGATTAACAAAAATACTCCGTTCCCAACGTCTCGTAAATTTTAAATTGATATACTAGCTACATGACACTCAAAACTATACGCGAAGCAATAATTAGTTATCCAGCTAATACGCTTTTCCACAAAAATGATAGGCACCTGTATATACTGCTTGCGAAGAAGTGCGAGTGCTCATTATCGGGCAAGCTCCTGGATATATCACAAAAGAAAATACTGTTCCATGAAATGATAAGCGCGGAGACAATCTAGGCACCTGGATGAAAATTGGTCTTAATGTCTTAATGATCGAAAAGATTCAATCTCACTTGTGTAATGGTGATTCTCAATTAAAAACCTGTTAGTAATTAGTACTTATCCGATGCAAAATATCTAGTGGTAAATACCTCGTGCTACAATTGCAACATGAATATCGACTCATTGACAGATAGTATTGTCAAGATAGTAATAAAAAAGGAAATTCTTATTGCACTGGCTATGGCAACACCTTTAATTATTGCCGCAAGTATATATACAACTAGTCAAAACACAAACGGAACTGTATATCCAGTAGTCAGAGAGCCGCTTAAACAGCAGGTTCTTTTTAGCGGCACAATCACGCCCCAGACACGAGTTATTCTGTCTTTTGAGAGACCAGGAAAAATCTCAACCTTGCCATATGCTGTAGGCGATGCGGTTCAAGAAGGAACTATTGTTGCCTCCCTCAACACCAATGCTGCGCGTGCAGCATACCAGCGAGAAATCGCTTTATTAGACTCTGAACGTGCAACTTTAGATGAATTGCTCGATGGCAATCGACTCGAAGAAGTTGCAATAACACAAGCACAACTTGACCAAAGTAACGCATTACTTACAGAATCAACCGAAGGGCTTGTAGCAGCTATGATTAATGCCGTCACTGTTGTTGATACTGCAATGGAGCGTACTGCTAAACCTTTGTTCAACGACCCTAAGTCAAATACACCCACAATAAAATATTCTACAACAAACCGCTCACTTGAAATCGAATTGGAGAACGACTATCTGCAAATGAACGCACTTCTTACCTCTTGGAAAAACGATGTTGTCCGATTAAAGAAATGGCAATCATTTGCAAAAAATGACGATGTCTCTAGCACGCTGTCGATGCAAAACTTTCTAGGAGCAGCAATTGCAGCTGTGTTTGATACGTCCGTCGAACCTGATTTTACAACTCTTGCACAAACAGCTCGAAATAATCTTATTCAGGCTACGTCATTTTTTCAAGATTTAGGAACTTATGCGGGTAATTTATTCATTACGAGCAACCTCACACAAACTGATATTAATGCCCATATTGCGAACGTAAGCTTAGATCGAGCAAATGTACAAACTGCTCTGGCATCATTATCTACAAAACGTGAGGCATACATTTCAGCAAAGACTAACGTGACAGTAAGTACGCAAGAATTAAACCTCTCGAGTGCTGGAGCGCGTGTTGAAGATATTGCTGCGCAGCGTGCAAAAATTCGTGCGCAAGAATCATCAGTACAATCTGCATCAGTTGAACTTGATGCACATGTACTTACGGCTCCGTTTAGTGCCGTCATAACTGAACGCTTTGTAGAAGAAGGCGAGTTAATAACTACTGGAACTCAAGCACTTACACTGGATGCTGACGGTACATTTGAAGTCGAATCGCGTGTTTCTGAACTTGATGTCGTACTTCTACAAGAAGGCATGGTAGCTAGCGTAACCACCGATGCGTATGGTTCAGACATTTCCTTTAGTGGAACATTAACGCATATTGACCCTGCTGAAAGTATCATTAACGGTGTTGCAGGGTATAGGGTTACCCTAACTCTTGGAGAGGATGCAAATATACTCAAAGCAGGTATGACGGCAAATGTTTTGATAGATGTAGTACTGAATGAAGATGCGCTTATTGTTCCAACAGGATTAATAGAACGTACTGCAGAAGGTTCGTTCGTGTACGTTTTAAAGGACGGGAAAAAAGTACGAACCTCAGTGACCCTAGGCTTAGAAACAATTGACGGATTAGTAAATATCCTCAGCGGTGTCGAAGAAAACGACCGCGTGGTTCCTTATGAAGAAACAAGAAACTAGTGAGTTTTTTAACGCAGTTCGCATTGCATTTTTTCTTGCGATACGCTACGTAACACAAACAACCAAATGGCAAACCATTCTTGTCATTTTTATAATGACACTTACTTTTCTTAACCTTGTTGTAGTTACTGGTATCTTGGTCGGACTTATGGACGGCTCATTAGTTGGTTACAAAAAATATTACGCTGGCGATATTCTTATATCAAAATCTGCTGAAAAAGATTATATTGAACGCGCAAACGCACTTCAGGCAATACTCGATGCTGAACCTCAAGTTGCTGCGTACTCCACTAGAGTCATTGAAGGCGGAACACTTGAAGCCAATTTCCAAAGATCAGTATCGCAACCAAATATTTTACCCGACAGTGTTGGCGTATCAGTCACGGGTATTGATATTGAAGATGAGCGTTTAGTTACAGACCTACCCAGTGCCCTGATAGAAGGATCTTTTATCACCCAAAGAGATACAACCGGAGTTGTTCTTGGAGCACGGCTACTAAACCGCTACTTCCCTGCTGAAACAGGATTGCAAACAATATCTGGTATATTTCCAGGCGATAAAATTCGATTAACCGTTGGTGACGCCTCACGAGAATTTATTGTTCGTGGGATCATAAAAACTAAAGCAGGGCCAATGGATACAAGAGTTTTTATGCTTCAAAGCGAACTGGAATCAATGCTTGGGCGCCGCAACGACACAACTGATGAATTTGCTGTACGCATTACACCTAATGCACATGCAGAAGCAGTACAGGCACGCATCCTTGCTTATAGCGTTGGTAACAAAGCTCTTATCCGTACAACTGAAGAGGCTATCGGTGAGTTTCTTGATGAAATTCGCGATACCTTTAATGTACTTGGCAATATAATTGGAGGAATTTCCGTTGTGGTAGCTTCTATCACTATATTTATCATCATCTTCATCACTGCTATTACCAAGCGAAAGTATATTGGCATCCTTAAAGCAATCGGTGTTTCAGAATTTGCTATCGAACTCTCATATATCTTGCTCTCAATATTTTACGCACTTATTGGTATTGCATTAGGAATTCTTATTCTCTATTTTGTGCTTTTACCTTACTTTAATGCAAACCCTATAGACTTCCCTTTCAGTGACGGAATTTTAAGTGTAACCGCAGAAGGAACACTCATTCGCTCTGTGGCACTCTTAATAACAACAATTATAGCTGGGTTCATACCTGCACGTATGATTGTAAAACGTAATACACTTGATGCTATTCTTGGTAGATAATATATATGATTAAAGGAACCAACATAACAAGAGTATATAAAAAAGGCTCAGTTGAAACACATGCACTTCGTGGAGTTGATATAGAAATAAAAAAAGGTGAATTTGTAGCAATAGTTGGTAAATCAGGCGCAGGAAAAAGTACGCTTCTCTATCAGTTATCGCTCCTTGATACCCCTACCACTGGTACTATACATATTGACAATACAGACATAGCAACGCTTTCAATAAAAGAACGAACCAACTTCAGGCTTAATTACCTCGGATATGTATTTCAAGACTACGCGCTTCTACCTGAGCTTACTGCAGAGGAAAGCGTACTTCTTCCTCTTATGATGCAGGGATACACAACCGAAGATGCTCGCAAACGCGCCGATGAAGTACTTACCCGACTTGAACTGAGTCATCGAACTACGTGGCGTCCAAGCCAACTCTCAGGAGGAGAACAACAACGCGTGTCTGTTGCACGTGCCATTGCACACACACCACTTATTTTGTTTGCCGATGAACCAACAGCAAATCTTGATAGTGTCACATCAAAACAGCTACTCGAATATCTTGAAGAGCTCAACCAAGCCGGACAAACTATTGTGATGGTGACACATGAGCTTGAATACGCTCAGCATGCGCATCGCATCATCGAAATGTCAGATGGATCAATTATTAAAGAGACAAGGCATAAAAAATGATGTATTCGGTATAAGACACATGCTACAATTTATCTATAACTAAGTAATCTACCTATTTTATTGCAACACGAATCAAAGCTAATGGGCTTTGGGCGAACACGAGCCGCTACGCTATTGTGACTGCATCAGGATTCATTCTCGCAATAGTAATTGCTCACGCAATTCTTTAATAGCGATTAAGAAAACTTCTATGAAAACTCTTTCTTGTGATTTATGTGAAGTAACCGCAGATGGTGAGACATTCGAAGATTGGATGAATGCTCTTAAGCCCCACTACGGCGAAGCACACGCTGATGTCATAAATGATTCAAATAACGGTAAAGAAGAGATGGATAAATGGATGACATCAAACAAAGCGCGCTTTGATACAGCCTAGAGAAACTCAATTTAAAAAATAAAACACTTGGCATATGCCAAGTGTTTTTATTTTACTTTTTCCATCGAGGAGCGAAACGGATCATAAATGCAAAAAAGTGAGCTTTGATTGGATTCATACCGCTTTCACGCATACCTTCGTAGCTCAGGCGTTGGAATTCTCTCAAGTCAGTACCTTGCTATAAGAAACTGCCGTCCTTATAGCAATAACTACAATAGTTATCCGAACCAGATACTCCAGTATCGGCCTTTAGAGGCATTAGACAACTTTCGCAGGCGTTTTTCATATCGCTATTGTAGCACAAACTCATACCAGACCCATTGAATAAGTTAGAAAATCAGCTATGATGCAGGGGAATTAACCAATCAAATTAGTATGGCAAAACGAAGCACTGGAGTAGAAAAGGGAAAGAAATCGCATTCGCGCAAGACCACAAAGCGCCTGGCAATCAAGCGTGAGATGCTAGAAAAGAAAGCAAACAAAGGAAATCGCACAAAGGATAAATAGAATTCTGTACACTACATTAAAAACATCTTCTTATGTAAAAGTGAACACGCATACTCCTTAGAAAAGAAATATGACGTAAAAGATAAATGTTCTACCTGTTTATCACTCTCACTGATCTTTAAAAGTTAACTACACTTTTTACACACCCCAAAAAATTCAAGCACGTGGTTATCAATTGCATTAAATTTCTTTGACCGGCTCGCAACGGAAGCCTGCAAAGCATCCATACACATTGGTACGTCTTCTTGAACACCACAGATACTACACACAATATGGTGATGGTGCTTTTTTTGAAGTTCATAGTGAACTTTCCCTTTCCGTAGATCTGTTTGATACACAATTCCACTTTTAGCAAATTGATGGAGCATTCTATAGAGAGTCACGAAGTGAACATCAGTACCTACCAGACATTCAATTTCTTCAATAGATAAAGGTTTGTTTGCATTGACGAGCAACCCAAGAATTTGCACCCGTCCTTTAGTCTTTTTAAGACCGCTTTTTTGAAGAATCTTTTCAACTATCATTTTATTATCCCCTGCTTGCATATTCACACAGATCAGTATATCATACATGCTAATTATTTGCATTTAATATATTTAAGATGATTTTACAATTACTTGGTGTGTGTCTGCTTATCATCGTAGCAGTACTCATTGGGAAAATAGCTGCATGGAAAATAGTCGGAACGATGATGGAACGAAACATCGATTACCTCGTTAGTTTTGCTGCAGGTGTATTTCTGGTATTGGTAATATTTCTTTCACAAGAGGTAATTACTGAATCAACCACTCCATTATTTGGCTTCGGTTGGATTATTATGGGACTCCTATTGGTATGGTTTACTACCTCATTGATTCCTGAGGGACACTACCATTATCATGCAGATGAAAAACCATTTCCAAAAAAAATAGACATTCGAAAGATGCTAGCTGCTGTTTCAATACATAATGCTGGTGACGGTGTGTTACTTGCTATCGCACTTGCTGCAAGCCCTATTCTTGGGTTTGTGACGGCAGTAAGTATTTTTATTCATAAACTTGCACAAGAAATTTCAGAATTTTTTATTCTCCGAAATGTGGGCTACGGTACACAGAAGGCATTCGCTATTAATCTGGCAACATCATCAACAATTCTCATTGGAGCATTTGTTGGATATTTTCTTTTTGATCAATTCGCGATAATAGAAATTCCCATTCTTGGCTTTGCGACTGGTGCTTTATTATCCCTCTTAATGCAAGATCTTATCCCCCACTCGTTTCGTCACGCGCGCGAAAAAAGATGTGCACCAAAACATATAATTATTGCACTTTTAGGTGTCGGTCTTATGCTTGCCGTTTTTCAATCAACCGACGCGCTTTTTGCAACATATGCTCCAGAAGATAGTAGCCCACCTAAGGAAGAAGTCTCTTTTTTATCTCGATAAAAGTATACTGAGCATAAATATGTTCAACGAATATCGACAATTAGAAATGCCTGTGTTATAGTTTCGTCAATCAAATGGTAGCTGTAGG
>DCYW01000033.1 GCA_002331185.1 Patescibacteria group bacterium UBA2100
ATGCAACGCCTTGCTCGTGCAATTGAACGGTATAACGCTTAGGACTCAGACAACAACCACATTTAGAGCCTACCTTTTTGTGATTCTCTCTCTTGTACTATCAGTGCAAGCGCAATAGCTAAAATGCTGATGTCTCTAAAAATAACATCCATCTGATTTAGATTCAGTAATATTATTCCAACAAGATATGCTGAAGCAATGATGCTCGGTAAAAGAATCTTTCTTCCTAAAATAATCCAAAGACCAATGAGTATTTCCGTCACGCCAAATGCGTGTAAAAGTATAACGTCATTGCTTCCGACAAAATCAAGAACGATTGGAGGAAAATAACCAACCCATGCATACGGATTAAACCACGCAGATACTGCCGGGTATATAAATGCAAATGCCAAACTTATCCGAAGTATTCTTTCACTGAAAGAAATATGCATACTTATTTAACGACAATAGTACCCCCGTCGCGTGCACGAACGTGGTTATGAAATCCCCACTTCCCTGCTTGATCAAACGTGAATTCCCAAAACTCTCCAGCTTGCAGCACACGACACGTATCAAAGGATGTTCCCAGACAATCATCTTCTGATGTTTCTGGATAATTTGTATGCGTCGGATGATCATTACCTCCTACCCACATACCTGTACTCGCTTGATTAACAAAACGAATGGTCTGGCCTCTTTGTATGATTACCGATTGAGGTTCAAATCCTGTGTTTGTGTAGGTAACAAGTGCATGAAATACTGGGTCACCCATAGGTTCTTCTTCTATTGCATTGTCTTCGAGTAATGCTTCGTAGCCAACCGAATTGTCAGTATCAAGGGTACCGTCAAATTCAGTACCTGCAAGTTGCGTACCGCTTGCAGCTCGTGACGAATCTACTGCAACCTCATTTGCTGCAGGAGCATCTGCACTACGTGGAGTGAATACAAACCATGCTCCAACGATGATAATGATGATGGCGATACTTAGTGTGATCCATTTTATATCCATAGAGTTATTTATTATATGTATAATCTTACTTTTTAAGATTCACGTCTCGTTGTGGGAATGGAATTTCTATACCACTCTCTGCGAAACGATTATTGATTGCATGCCGAAGTACACTTTTAGTACCAAAAACATCGAGTGGATTCTGAACACGACATGAAAGAATTAAATTGAGCGATGAATCGCCAAACTCTACAAAGTTCACCGATGGTTCCGGCGTTTCGAGTACGGTTTCATTTGCATGCGCGATATCAAGAAGCATTTCCTCAACTTTATTGAGGTCACTTCCGTAGGCAACGCCAATATTTACTTTTACTCTTCCTGTATCAGGACCAGTACTTTTATTGGTGATTGCTTCGTTTGCGATTGTAGCATTCGGAATAGAAACTTCCTCGTCATCAAATGTTCGAATGCGAGTACTCCGTAAACCAACGGCGCTGACGATGCCAGTAATACCTGAACCCAGTACCACAAAATCACCAACTGAATATGGTTTATCGGCAAGGATAAATACTCCTGAAATAATATTAGCGAGCGTATCTTTCGCAGCAAACCCTATAGCAATACCTAAAATACCCGCACTCGCTAACCATGCAGTAACATTAATGCCCCAAATGAGAAAGATTGCGTACAGTGCACCAATTATCACTAGAGAAAGCGTGAGGTTCTTAAACAATGGAGCAGTCTGCATATTAATTGCTTTAATATGGTCTGTTTTAATTGCACCGTCTAAGAGAACCTGAATCGTCCGTACTATACCTTGTGCAACGACCACAACGAATAATGTCTTCGTCAATGATTGTACGGTACCTAGCCAACTTTCAGAAAGCCCAATAAGCGGGAGTGCAATGAGTACACCCACCAATAGTACGAGATATACCACTGGTGTATTGAGTGCCGTAATAAGTTCATCGTCTATATCAGTTTCGGTTTTACGTGTAATAAATTTTATCGCTCCTGCAAAAAACGGAAGGAGTACGAGTGCTACTACTAGCGCTGCAGCCATAACAAGTATCGCCTGTATATAAGGGTGCGTTGAAGTTGCAAATTGTATAAATTGATTAATTGTTTCATTCATAGTAAGCATAATAACATAGGCCGCTTTTGGTGCATATATGAACACCTTATCCGCAAACTAGTGTGTTATGTATTCAAAATGGCTTCAAATAAGCATCTGTTTAATCACCTCGTATGTACTGCGCTTTCAGTGAACATGCTACTCTATATATATGAAAACTGTAGCAACAAATCCACTAACTCCAGAAGAAGAACATATCATAGAGCAAAAAGGTACAGAAGCACCGTTTAGTAGCGAACTCTACGAGCACAGCGCACCAGGAACATATCACTGTCGTAAATGTGGTTCAGCACTATACCGTTCTGACAGTAAGTTCGATTCAGGTTGCGGCTGGCCAAGTTTTGATAGCGAAATAGAAGGGGCTGTTACCAGAGTCACCGATGCAGATGGACGGCGAGTAGAAATTACATGTACCAACTGTGCAGGTCACTTGGGACATGTTTTCACCGGAGAGCAATTCACTGAAAAAAATGTCCGCCATTGTGTAAATTCAATCTCATTAACATTCGAATCAAATGAAAATGAATAAAGCACTTTTTGCCTCAGGATGTTTTTGGGGTACACAACATCATTTTGATACACACGAAGGTGTTGTTAATTCGCTCGTTGGTTACACTGGCGGCAGTATTGCACACCCTACCTATGAGCAAGTGTGTAGTGGCGACACCGGACACCGTGAAGCAATAGAGGTTGAATTTGACCCATCAGTAACAACCTACGAAGCATTAGTAAAATTATTTTTTGAGACACATAATTTTTCCCAAGTTGGTGGACAAGGTCCTGATATAGGACATCAATACACATCTGCCATTTATTATCTGACCGATGAACAGAAAAACGTTGCCGAAAAACTCGTATTCGAATTAGCAGCAAAAGGGTTTGTAGTAACCACAGAAATCATCGAAGCAGAAACATTTTACCCTGCCGAAGAGTATCATCAAAAGTATTATGAGAAATCAGGTGGTGTTCCATACTGTCATGTATACATTAAACGCTTTGATTAATTGTCTATGTACTTACTTCAGTTTAAAAATCTGACATTTCTCACGTTCGTCATTTTTCTTCTAGCCACACCCTTGTATTTTGCACATGCCGCAGTCAATGCAGGTGTAGTAAACGGAGTATGGTTGTCTAACGAAACGCCGAAAGAAGGAGAGACCATACGTATATTTACTGCAGTCCAAAACCAAAGCACAGAGCAGATTAATGGAAGTGTCGCTTTTCTGGTAAATGGAGACATCGTGGGCACCAAAAAATTTTCAGTAATACCTAATGATATTATTCCGGTTTCTATCGACCACACATTTCTTGGTGGTGAATATGATGTCAGTGCATACATAACCTCAGTTGAAAATGGGGATATTGCGTACACCATAGCATCGCAGACTTCTATCTCAATTTCTTCCTCGCAACCGCAATCTGCGCAAACAGTAGTAAAAAATCTACTTGAATCTTCATCAACCTCAGAAGTACTCAACGCCATTACCAAGACCACGAAAAACATCACCGAAGGTATCAATCCTGTCACTCAAAATACAGCAGAGCGTATAGAAGCGTTCCGCGATACGCTTTTGAATCAAACGATATCTCCAAAAGATGCTAATGAATATGCTCAAACACAAGAACCCACAACGAAACTAGAGACCGCAAAAGAATTTGTTAAGACCTCAAAAACAATTGCACAGGCAGCAGAAACAAGCCTCTGGCAAAAAATCATTGGTATTTCACTGTCGCTTCTTGCGCTACTTGTGCGGCTATGGTTTGTGTTTGTTATAGCTATTGTAGGTTTTGCTTTTTGGCGTCTTGTACGTGGGCAACGCATTCGGTAGGCACTAAACGTTTGACTTACACATGTTTATGCGCTCTAATTCTAAATTGGAAATAACAACAAGAGGCCATTATGATCCTATTTTCTTTTGCTGGAACTATTTTCATATTTCGCATCTTCGGGCTCGCAGGAGAAACATCACCAGAACAACTAACAAAGATTTGGGAAAGTCTTATGTATGCAGCTGTATGTTTTGGCATTGCATACTGGATGCATATAACGTACTAAGCAGTACCAAAAATAAAAACGCCGAACGTAACCGTTCGGCGTTCTTCTTTATGCGAAGAGAACAGGATTTGAACCTGCGGTGACTTACACCCTACCACTCGAGTCCTTCCATTATTTCTAAGAGCGCTGCGCTCAGAAAAATCTCACATCGTTCCTCCCATACAAAGCGGAGAGAACAGGATTTGAACCTGCGTAGGATTGCTCCTAACTCGCTTTCCAAGCGAGCGCCTTAAACCGCTCAGCCATCTCTCCGCTTTGTGTGGGATTGCTTTTTGTACCTCATCACTTCGTTCTGAGACAAACAAAAACCTTCATTTTTCCTCCACTCAGACACACCTCCGCGAGTATGGAGTGTGGATTATATATCACTCGTCTAAAAGAAGAAAATGTACTACACTGCTACCACATATGCATCAATTATGTAAAAAATACTCGTGGCAAGATATTATGTCACTACAATTGAACAATCACACGATACTGCTCGATATAGATGGTGTACTGATGGCACACGGAGAAGATATCATCTCTCCTATAATCCTCAAAAATATCGAAATGTTGAGAAAGAATAATGATATATATATAGTTTCTAATTCCCTCAGCACTCACCGAATAATAAAAACCAGTACGGCGCTCAAAATACCGTGGGTCGACTCTGGTTTAAAAAAGCCCAGTATACGGATTCTTTCATTCATCAAATACGACAAAACGAAACCCCTTGTTGTTATTGGCGACAAAATACTTACAGATGGATTATTTGCCTACCGCATTAATGCGAAAGCTCTCCTGCTCAATCGTCGCGTAAGCCAAAAGGACCCTCTCGTAGTAAGAGTAACCTATCTGATAGATGACACTATCTATTCGCTGTGCAAATTCTTTTTTGCGCGGTAAAAAATACTAGCATATTGTGCAGCACTCACGTATGAGAATACTAATGTGAGCATTGCTAATATCATCACTAAATCTTCATATAGTGCAATTTGTGGAAATGCGAGCGTAAAGAGCGCAACTGCTATGGTTAAAAACATCAGCACTGTTTTGTTTTTTGCTGAGCGAATTGCAGGAATCACAATCTCGCGCGCCAGAGCTAAACGTACCCCGTCAACAATGAGGTCACGAGTAATCAGTAGTAATATGATTGCAAGTGGAATTATATTCGTATTAACAATAATAATCAGAAATACGAAGGCAAGCACCTTATCTGAAAGCGGGTCAAATATCTTTCCAAAATCCGAAACAACTTCAAACTTGCGTGCGAGATATCCATCAAAGAAATCAGTGACTGCTGCAACGAGAAAAATCCCGAATAAATAAACATACACATGTGGTAGTGTAAGTGAGACAAGCACAATAGCAACGAAGGTGAGCGCCATTCTAAAAATAGTAAGCACGTTTGGTAGATACTGTATCATAACTTACATAACTAGCTTAGCAGCATGCGGCAAAATGCGAAACTCTACGATATCACCTAAATCAGTGAAGGTATCACCGTCTATATGCACTTCACCCGTAAAATTCTTAAATACGTACTTCTCTTTCTGAATACGTGTATGATGTAACACTTTAGAGTTCTTAGTCGTCATATAAAAATCGTGTGCCCCCCGAAGAATGCCAAGCGGATTCTTATTGTGCAGTGTAATACAGTGCAAATTTTTGTCGTCTGGTGCAATACCGCGCGCTGGTGTGAGGCCTGCAATATTTAAGTGATTACATATCAAAACACTATGCATTTCTGACTCTTTTTGTGCACCATCAGTAATGGTAAATTTTTCTTCCTCGTAAGAATGGTGCAACAATGAAGGGAGATATAGAAGGTACGCAAAAATACCAAACTTCTTTTTCATATTTCTTTTTGTCTCAACGACAAATCGAGAGACAGTGCCAAAGCTAACCATTATAAAAAAAATATATTTCTCGTTTACCAAACCTAAATCAACATACTTTGGTTTACCGTGCATTGCCCGTGTAAGTCCTCGCCTCAGTCCAAACGGTAACTTAAAAGAAAGCGCAGTTACATTTGCACTTCCCAACGGCAAAAAAGCAACAGGGCATACACTAAGAAGATCATGTTCCCACATTTTTTGAAATACTAAACGTAAGGTTCCATCGCCACCTGCAGCAACAAAACGTACTTCATCAAACTCTTTAGTTTTTGCCACTATTTCACTCCACAAACAGCCATCGACATCAGTTATTTCGTACGAAATATTTTTCTTCACAAAAAAGTCAGAAATGCGTTCTCGTACTTTTTCTTTCTTTCTTCCAGCGCGTGCATTATAAATAACAACGAAATATCGTTTTACATCACCAGTATGTTTTTTTGATTCCGATGACATACGCAACAGCGTTGACTATACTATTAAGAAAGAACGTCACCCCAATAAGAACACTAGCAGATAGTAATGTCCACGCAACAAACGGAATAGTACCCACAATAAAAAATACAATGTAGTCAATCTGATCAAGTGGAATAAGTGGCTTCCCGCTTTCAAATCCAAACTGTCGTTTTATAACACTCCCGAGTGCGTCGCCAGTCATTACAAGTATGCCTACCATGATTCCATACACAATAGTTACCCACATGCGTTCGTACACAATAGTGATATGAGTAACTGGTGCCTGAATAAAATATTGAATAAGCACCACAATGAGTGACGCCATGACTGCAGCCGCAACCCCTCTCCACATTTTATTCTTTCCTAGTAATGGTTTCCCATTGAGTATATATCCGTCGTCAATTGGTTTCGCAAGAAACGTCCAAATGTCTAATCGAGTTGCAATCACTGGTGCCATGTTCGCTGCAAATGCCGGAAGTGCTATATACAGAACCTCGAGTAGAATCATACTTTCATTCCTACCAAGGCCTGTACTCGTTCTTCAACAGGTGGGTGGGTGCTAAATAATTTACGCATTGTATTCCCTCTCTTGCCATTTTTACCAAAGGGATTGCTAATGAACATGTGTGCCGTTGCACTTGAAGCCTTCTTCATAGGACTTTGGTAGCCACTTATTTTTTGAAGCGCTGAAGCTAACGCGTCTGGATACCGTGTCAAAAGTGCCCCTGAAGCATCAGCAAGAAATTCTCTCTTTCGTGACACCGCTAACTGCATGATTTGTGCAATAACAGGTCCAAGTACAATAAGTGCAACACCCGCAATCATAAGCGCCGGGTTACTATTTTCTCTATTTCGGTTTCCACCAAAGAGCGTGGCGTACCATAATATATCTGCAAGTATTGCAATAAATCCAACGAGCACAACCACAACTGACATAACCAAGATATCTCGATTTCCAACATGTGACAGTTCGTGCGCCAATACTCCTTCCAGTTCTGTTTTGTTGAGTATTTCAAGTAGACCCGTTGTTACGGCTACTGCCGCGTTTTCTGGATTGCGCCCCGTCGCAAATGCATTTGGTGCTGCATCGTTAATTATGTAGAGTATCGGCTTTGGCAATCCTGCAGTGATTGCAAGATTCTCTACAGTGTTATGTAAGTCACGATATACCGATGCATCCGCAGGTTTAGCACCCGCTGCTTTAATGGCGATTTTATCAGAAAACCAAAACGAACTCACGTTCATTATCAATGAAAACACCACAGCCACGATGAGAATAACTGGATTACCAAAGTACTCAGATACTCCCCAGCCTATAGCGGTAACCGCAACCAAAAATACAAACATGATAAACCATGTTTTGCGTACGTTCTGTGCTTGATGTGTATAGAGTGATGTCATATTATTTCTCTTTTACAGATTCTAAAAATACTTTGTTTTTGAAACCACCGCGCTTTTCGCGTTTCGATGCCTGTGCTATCTGCAGTTCTTCTCTTGTGATATCAAATTCAGTAAGTATTGCGTCAAGCACTTCTGCTACGTCAGCAAGTTGCTCTAAAACTTCATGTCTATTTTCGTCATCAAAGCCTGCCTGCCGTGCCTCCTCTGATTCTTCAATGAGTTTATACAACAGCTCTTTGCGATATCCGTCAGTATCTAACGTAAGAATTGTCGGCATATCACCATTAGCCCGAATAATATCTGGTACATTATCTCGCACTAATTTTCCGTATCTTTTTTTCATACTGTATCATAGTCAACCGCTTAAGTTTAAAGTACGCACCGTCCGAGGCAATTCAAGGTGCGCGAGCTAAATGAAATGAATTGTGTTACACATACAATCAGTGCCATTTAGCGATACGTAACAAAGAAATGTCCCGTCTTTGTGTACTCGTTTTAGAATTTAACCTTCACTGGATCCTTCGCATCCTGTTCATCTTCACCCAACTCAAAGAACTCACGATTAACGAATGAGAAAGCACCAGCAATAATATTCTGCGGAAACGATTGCACAACAGTGTTAAGGTCACGAACATTCGTGTTGTAAAAACGACGAGATGCTTGAATCTTATTTTCAGTGTCAGTCAGTTCTCGTTGTAGTTCAACAAAGTTTTCGTTTGCTTTCAGGTCTGGATAATTCTCTGCAATTGCTAACAATTTCCCAAGTGACTGAGCAAGTCCCGCTTCGGCTCCGGCAATTGCCTGAATCTGTGCTGGGGTAATGTTGCTTGGGTCAACATGCACCTGTGTTGCTTCTGTGCGAGCCTGGGTTACTTGATTCAATGTTTCTTTTTCATGTGCTGCATATCCCTTTACTGTTTCTATAAGGTTTGGGATAAGGTCATATCGACGCTTCAACTGCACATCAATATCTGCCCAAGCTTCATCGGTACGGTTTACTAAACGTATAAAAGCGTTATATGACCAAATTACCCAGACGGCCACTGCAATAACGATAATCCCTAAGATTCCTGCAATATTCATAGTGAATGTGTCTACTTAGTAAGTACTCGCACAGTATACCATGAGCCCTTACAGTTTCTCCAGTCATTACGAACAAACTATACTGTACGTATGATTTTAGCCAACCTCATCGTGACCAAGGTCGAACCTTGGTCACGATTAAAGTCTTAACTTTATATTATCCAGATTCTCAATTTCGTTCAGTGCCAATATACTTCGAGTAACACTCTTTTCGTTTGTAAAGTCTCGGTAGCTACCGTATTGGTATTCCTCAAGAAATGTAAGGACTTTCTTCTTGTCTCTCACCCCCTTCTCTTTCCAGTCAGATTGAATAAGAGATATTGGATTCTTGTGTACATAATCAAAGATGTGCAAGTACTGTGATTCATCATCTATATGCTGCGACTTTGTTGTGCCCTGAAATAACACCCCTGTGCGTTCATATTTTTTGTTAAAGTACATTGTATATGCGGTCAGTACTTTTTGGAGATACTTAGATATACCCCCTTCGACTCTTTGAGATAGAACCAAATGGATATGGTTCGGCATAAGACAATAAGCAAGAACATCAACAATCTTATCTTCTGGCACTTCTTCCTTGAAAATCTTAGCTAGTTGGACCAAGGTTCGACCTTGGTAATTTCTTAGTAGGTTACGTATTGTTACAGGGTGACTGCTGTTCGCCACCAATAAAAGTAGCATCATACGAATGTAATCGGGCTCAGATTCAAAAGTGACCCGTTTTTCAATCCCACGGTTATACACATGATATGTCTCGTTTATTTCAAAAGGAATTGATCTACTCATAAAATTTTTATAACGCTTTTTTCCGTGACCAAGGTTCGACCTTGGTCAAGGTGGTCTTTTTTCTTTCCTGCAGCACGTTGTTACTTCTCTACCTTGTTTGGAGGTGTTTCCCCATTTAGAAACGCAATGATGTTCTCGGCTGCCATTGTTGCCATTTTTCCACGTGTTTCAATCGTTGCGGACGCTATGTGTGGAGTAATGACCACATTCTCAAGTTCAGCGAGACTATCAGCTAGTTTTGGCTCATTTTCATACACATCAAGTGCGGCTCCTCTTATTACATCGTTTTGTAGCGCTTCTACTAGTGCAGCTTCGTCGATAACTGGACCACGTGAAGAGTTTATAAGGTAAGCTGATGGCTTCATTAAAGCTAAGCGCTCTGCGTTAATGAGGCCTCGTGTTGAATCGAGCAGCGGTACATGAACCGTTACAACATCAGCTTCTTTTAACACATCATCTACTTCCCCTTTAAACGTTGCGTTTAGTTCAGTGTTGAGGAAATCATTCTCTTTAATATCATAATACACAATGTTCATTCCTAATCCTTTGTGCGCAATCTCGGCCATTCGTGAACCGATACGTCCTGCTCCTAATATACCGAGCGTTTTGCCTTTTAAGTCAGTGCCAAGTAACATCATCGGTCCCCAGCCGTCATATTTTCCAGCGCGCGTGAATCTATCGCCCTCTGCAATACGTGACGTAATAGCAAGCATCATGGCAACAGCATGTTCGGCAACTGTGTCCGTAAGCACGCCAGGAGTGTTCGTTACGGTCACACCGCGTTGTGCTGCATCTTCAAGATTTAAATTTCCATACCCGACCGCATAGTTGGCAAATATTTTTGCGTTTGGTGCAGCGTCGTACACCTCGCCGTCAATTTTATCGGTAAGCAAACATAGTACTGCATCAGGATTCTGCTCTTGTAGTGTCGCTACGAGTTCTTCACGACTAAGCACACCATCCTTTTCGCTGACTACTACTTCGTGTCCGGCGGTACGCAGTGCCGCCGGACCACTCTCTGGAATTTCTCGTGTTACATAAATTTTTGCCATATTTTATTTACAAATTATTAAATAGCTTCAATCGTTCTCGTACGACAGTTTGCAATGCGTCACGCCCGCCGTTTAAATATCGGTACGGTGCTACTTCATTTGGATTTGCTGCGAGTGCTTCTTCAATACCCTTACGATACGCAACACGGATTTCAGTGTTGATGTGAATAACATTCATACCTGCCGCAATAGCTGCCCGAAAATCATCGTCAGTAAGTCCAGAACCGCCATGTAATACCATTGCTACATCGGTCGCAGCTCGCATATTTTGTATTAACTCTATGTTAAGTGCTGGGTTACTTCTTCCTTTGAGCATACCGTGTAGGTTACCGACTGCAGGAGCAACCGCTGTTACTCCCGTTTCTTGTACGTATGAGGCAACGTTATCGGGAGTTGGGAGCACACTTGCAACAACATCATCAGGTATGTCGTCGAGTATTTTGCTTGAAGTACCGATGTAGCCCACTTCACCTTCAGTCATTACTTCTCGCCCACTTTGGTTAGCGTATCCAACAACCTCTTTCATACTCGCTATATTTTTCACAAGTGGAAGTTTCGAACCATCAAAGATTACCGAATCAAATCCTGCGTCAATTGCACGCTTACAACCCTCAACTGAATGCGCATGATCAGCGTTGATAAATATATTAATACCAAATTCCTCGCCCGCCGCTCTAACCATTGCGACTGCTTTTTTTAACCCTACAAATTCAGCCTCACCCTCTGATACGCCAATAATCACAGGTACGGAAAGTTCCCGAGCCGCTGCTGCAATACCGTTGAGTTGGTTTGAATCAGAAATATTAAAATGTCCTACCGCTACTTTGCGCTCAAACGCATCTTGCATTACTTCTTTTAGTGTCATCATATAAGGTAGTATAACGCACCTATCCAGCTTAGAAAGTACCCTGACTTGCTGTGGTACTATGTACACATACTACGTAAAATAGACACAATACTATGCGGTACACATTTGTAGGACTTGGCGACATCGTAACTGATGCATTCATTAAATTAAAAGAAGGCGTTCACGTCGAGGAAGAAACCACAGGGAAAGAACTCTGTATGCGCTTTGGTGACAAACTAGAATACGAAGATGTAACAGTAGTGCCGGCAGTGGGTAACGCACCCAACGCCAGTGTTTCTGCGCATCGACTTGGTCTTTCAACAGCGCTTGTTACTGACGTTGGAGATGACGATTTTGGTAAAGAGAAACTTCGAGCATTAGAGGCTGAAGGAGTCAACACAGAGTTTGTAGATGTACACAAAGGCATGCAAAGTAACTATCACTATGTGCTGCGTTTTGGACCAGAGCGAACTATTCTTATAAAGCATCATGAATATCCGTATGCTGTTCCAGAATTTGCAGAAGCACCTGAATGGATTTACTTTTCAAGCGTTGGAGAACACGGTATTGGATATCACCATGAACTTGCTACCTATTGTAAAGAAAACAATGTAAAACTAGCGTTCCAACCTGGAAGCTTTCAAATATCTCTCGGTACAGAAAAACTAAAAGATGTATACGAAGCAGCAGAAATCTTCTTCTGCAATAAAGAAGAAGCTCAAAAAATCCTCAACAGCACAAGCAACGATATGAAAGAGCTTCTCGACGGAGTTCGTGCGTTTGGTCCAACTATTGCTGTGGTAACTGATGGGCCGACAGGTGCGTTTGCCTCAGATGGTTCGGGTTACTGGAAAATGCCTATGTACCCAGACCCTGCACCACCAGTTGATCGCACCGGTGCAGGAGATTCATTCTCAAGTACGGTTGTCGCTATGCTTGCTGAAGGTCTTCCGCTTCCTGAAGCACTTCGTCGCGGACCCATTAACTCAATGTCTGTTGTGCAGTACATCGGAGCGCAAAAAGGACTCCTCAACCGCGACCAACTAGAAAAGTATGTTGAAGAGGCACCTGAAAGTTATAAACTCGAAGAATTGTAAAAAAGTCTCTCGCTGCTACTATAACAGCATGAACACTATGCACGGAAAACGAGGTTTTACCCTTATCGAACTTCTTGTAGTTATCGCTATTATCGGCATGCTCTCAAGTGTGGTGCTTGCCTCCCTTAACTCCGCCAGAGAAAAATCACGTGACACGCGTCGTCTTGCTGACATACGACAAATACAAACAGCACTCGAACTTCGTTTTGATGACGTAACTCCCCCAGAATATCCTGATTCACTTTCATTACTTGTTTCAGGTGGATACATGCCAAGCATTGCAACAGATCCACGTACGGGTGTTGAATATTACTACGACAATCTCACAAGTACGGCGGCCGCGTGTGCGACTGCAACAGGAGTATGTACAAGCTACGTACTCGGAGCAAACATGGAGAATCCAACTCACAATGCTCTTTCGCAAGACGCTGATGGCACCATTGGAGCAGTTGCGTGCACCGACCCAGTCTATTGCGTACAACCTTAAGGCTTGAAGAGAGCTCCGTGGAGCCAAAAATGAATGCCACAATAAATTGAGCGACCAATTTTTCTTAATGCGCAGTGTTTAGAAATAATGGAAGTATTCCTGTGGTGGCATTCATTTTTTGCTTATTTATATAATGGCCGCGGCTTTTTTGCGTGCACGAACCGCTTGTACTGCATCGATAATGGCATTCGTGTCTAACTGATAGTGTTCAATAAGTTCTTCTGGTGTACCTGATTGTCCAAACAAGTCATCAACTCCTACAAATTCTATTGGAACCGGTTCATTCTTTGCCAATGCTTCAGCAATTGCTCCACCAAGTCCACCTGAGGCTTGATGCTCTTCTAGAGTAATCACCGCACCAACTTCGCGCGCCAGCGCAATAATAGTTTCATCATCAAGAGGTTTAATAGTGTGGCTATTAAGTACTACTGTGCCAATTCCCTTTTTTTCTAACTCTTTTGCTGCAAGCAGCGCACCGTGTAGAAGCGGACCACAGCCAATTATGGCAACCTGCGCATCTTCACCTCGCCACATTTCGTATGCTTTACCTATTTCAAAAGGCGTTTCTTCTGTTGTCATAACCGGTGTCTTTTCTCGTGCCAACCTCATATACGCTGGTACTGCGCTCGTTGCAATTGCACGTGTGGCTTTCTTTGCTTCATGCGTATCGCACGGTGCAATTACTTCCATTCGAGGTATTACACGCATAATCGCCATATCCTCAATTGCCTGGTGAGTTCCACCGTCGGGTCCAACAGAAACACCCGCATGACTTCCAATTATTTTCACCGGTCGAGCGTTATAACAAATGGTTGTTCGTATTTGTTCCCAGTTACGTCCCGGAGAAAACATGGCGTATGATGTAATGAAAGGAATCTTACCCATTGCAGCCAATCCGCTTCCGACAGCTGCAAGGTTTTGTTCAGCTACTCCTATTTGCACGAAGCGTTCCGGGTACTTCTTAGCGAATGCATCCATGCGTGTTGATTCGGTTAAATCGGCACACAGTCCGACTACATTCTCATCATTGTCAGCTGCATCTACAAGACCCTCTCCAAACCCATTGCGCAGTGGCACTTGTTCTACATCAGTATCAAATAGTTTCTCGTTTATGTTTTGGTTTTTTTGTAACATATATTAATCGCAATCATGACACACTATCCTGTCGCCAAGCGTACGAAGTTCCTTAAGCGCCATATCTCCTTCTTCCTTACTCGGTGGTTTACCGTGCCAATGGTAATCTCGTTCAAATTCTTTCACTCCTTTTCCAGGAATAGTATGGACGATTAATACCGAAGGCTTATCGTTTACCGCTTTCGCTTCTCCAATTGCATCGTTAAGTGCAGTAAAATTATGTCCATCCACCTCGATAACATGCCAACCAAATGATTCCCATTTGTCTTTTAAAGGTTCAAGGGGCATGACATCCCATGTGTACCCATCTATCTGAATACCATTCCTATCAACAATACCTATAAGGTTCTGCAGTTTTTCTCGTCCAGCGAGCATCGCGCTTTCCCAAATAATCCCACAGTCTAACTCTCCGTCACCCATCAACGCATATATGTAACTCTCTGTACTTCTGCCACTATTCATCCTTTGAGCTAATGCAATTCCTACTGCTTGTCCGAGCCCGCTCCCAAGAGGACCGGAGCTGGCCTCAATACCAGGTAGATATTCTCTATGTGGATGCCCCTGTAGACGTGAATGTAATTTTCGTAACGTCTTTAACTCTTCAACAGGAAAATAACCAGAACGTGCCATTGCCGCATATTGCACGGGACAAATATGACCGTTGGAAAGTACGAGCCTGTCTCTCTCTTCCCAGTCTGGGTTTTTTGGATCATGTTTTAATGTATTGAAATACAGCAGTGTAAATACGTCTGCCATTCCCAGTGGTCCTGCAGTGTGTCCACT
>DCYW01000015.1 GCA_002331185.1 Patescibacteria group bacterium UBA2100
AGAATCTGTTCGCATTTTTGTAGTGGGTGGAAAAGTCTACGCATCACGAGAAGGCAAAGAGTACGATGCAAAACAGTATCCTGATCAGGTATTCATAAATCCCGAAATACTAAAGGCTTCAAAAAAAATGCGTACTGGTGATGAAGGATGTCTCTCTGTTCCATTTAAGTACGGCATAAAAGTTGTGCGTCACGAAAAAATAACTATTTCTTATTACGACGAACAGGGAGAAAAACAGCAACGTGGTGCCTCAAGTTTTCTTGCACAAGTATTTCAGCACGAAATTGATCACCTTAATGGAATCCTCTATACTGACCATGCACCGGATATTATACGCGTTGATGTGGATATGAATCCTCTTGAAGAAATCTAAGCTTTTGATACACTCGGCTGAGCTGTTTTTCCTGCACTTCACCCCCCTAACCCTTGTAGGTGCAGGAAATGCTGGGAGATAAACGACCCCAATCCCAGCCTGAGGGCGTTGCAAAAATGAAAGGAGGTTTACTTTACCACTCTCCCTAACATTGCAACGCCTTTTTGCTTGCATACTTATGTACATGCACTACTATTTGCACTATGAAAGACATTCCCTTTATATTCTTTGGTACTCCAAAACTTGCGACACTGGTTCTTGAGGAGCTCAAAAAAGAAGGGTACCTTCCATCACTTGTTGTTACGGCGCCCGATAAGCCAGTTGGACGTGGATTAAAACTCACTCCGTCACCAGTAAAAGTATGGGCGCAACAACATAACATCCCCACATTCGAACCAACACAATTCGATGACACTGCAATGAACACGTTGCGAGCTGAAAAATCTGCGGTTTTTGTGGTTGTCGCATATGGCAAGATACTTCCGCAAGCAGTACTCGATATCCCCCAAAAAGGCATCCTTAACGTACACCCATCGCTGCTTCCAAAGTTCCGCGGACCTTCACCAGTTCGTAGCGCGATACTCCAAGACGAAAAAGACACCGGTGTAACGGTTATGAAAATTGATGAAAAAATGGATCACGGCCCAATTCTTGTCCAAGAGAAATACACACCACCAATATGGCCGCCAAATGCAAAAGAGCTCGATGAGTATCTCTTTACTCGCGGCGGTGCACTACTTGCAGATGTGCTTCCGAAATACATCGCAGGAGAAGTGGCACCTTACGAGCAAGACCATGAACAAGCAACCTATTGTAGGTTGTTTACTAAAGAAGACGGTTTAATCAACCTCGTTGATGATCCGTATACAAACCTACTAAAAATCCATGCCTACCGCGGTTGGCCAAATGCGTACTTCTTTACACAGCGCAATGGCAAGGACGTGCGTATCAACATTGCCTCAGCTCATATCGAAAATGATGTGCTCATAATTGATGAGGTCATTCCTGAAGGAAAACAGAAAATGAAGTACTCTGACTTCGCTGCGTAAGCATCTCGTGCCTACAGAATTATTAAGAATAGTAGTAAACTATCAATATGGAACGAAGATCGAGAGTAACAGGTATGGAGAAGAAGCTCGAAAATATACCTGCGCTATGGATTAGAAACCTGAAAAAGATTGTTCCAGGCAAATTACCTAAAGAGAAAAGAGGCTTAAAATTCAAAATTCTAGACCTACAAATAGAAGGAGACAAATGGACTGCACAATTACTTTTACAGGATAAAAGCAAAATAAAAATTAAAGGAACTGAAGATATTAAATAGGAGCGTATACTTGCTGTCTGTTGCTCATGTGCAATAGTTATAGTGCTGGGGAGAAAGGGACAATCATGGGTACACCCCCGCCCGAATTCGCTCCGCTTCTTCCGAAATTAACCACTGAGCAACGCCAGGAAGGATTCGTTATCAAAGAATACTTGCAATATGGAGCACAGTGGAGAGCGCTCGTCCAATTTGTTGATGACACAATGAAAGTCTTTGATGAAAAGAGCGAGGAGCGAAGTTAAGAAGTGGACAAAAGGCGCATCATATTGATGCGCCTTTTACTATCCGCAGTGCAACTACATGCACTCTACTCCCAAAATCTCAGCATCTTTTTTATTTTCAAACCCCCTTCTCGTAGCGAATCTAATCGTTTAGTCTTCCCTCTTCGCAATCGTCGAGAAAGCTCATCTTTTGCTTCATCGAGTGCAGCGTGCAATGTTTCACCTCTTCCTACTGCATGTGTTCGGTCTACCCCCGCATGAATAGTTATATCCGCTCGAAAAATATCACTTCCCGTTTGTTGCCCTTGTTTTCGCTGCAATCCTATTTCTGCACGAATATTTTCGTCATCAACTGCATGCAATAGTTTACAAAGCATAGCTACCTTTTCTTCTGCGTATTCCCGTATTTCGTCTGTTAACTCAATCGTTGGTGCCTTATATTCTATGTTCATAGTAGTTTTATTACATGAGTAAACCTGCTCTTTTATTATAAACAATTTTTTTACGAACGCAGTGATGTGCTACATTACGTTGTAAAGGTTCGCGTACACATACTTCAAAAGAATTTTCTCTGGCAATATAGTACCTTATATTTCTGATAATGTAGAAACACATGAGCGCATACTCTTTCTAGTTCTCATGAGATATTTCCAAGAACACGATAAATCATTGATTTCATACACAAAACAGGTACCGAATGCTTGCTACAGAGTTTTCGTACCCACTAAACAACCTAACTACAATACGGACAGAGTAAAGAATAGATATGAGTAAGCATGACTCAATTATATCATCTTTGTATACACCCATTCTATATTGAAAAACATGTAAGGTCGTGTAGAATACGCTTCAGTTCTGAAAAGAACTCGTACCGAAATAGTTCAAACGTGTACACATTCCGCGGTAGCTCAGCGGTAGAGCAACCCGCTGTTAACGGGTAGGTCACAGGTTCGAATCCTGTCCGCGGAGCAA
>DCYW01000036.1 GCA_002331185.1 Patescibacteria group bacterium UBA2100
TTTTTGTCCTTTAGAGTTTTTGCTGTTTGTCCTTTATAAGTTTGCTCTTGGGATTCAGGAGATGAGGGTGCAAGGAAATCATCTTCGTTTAACTCAATACTTTCAGAAGCACTTCCTTGTTCTGATTTTGAAAGGAATCGTACAAGATCAGCGTACGCATACTTAAGTACACCTAAGTTCATCTCTGAAATATAGCCAGATGCATGAGCGATATCAAGAAGTGAAAGTAATTGTCGCACGTGTGCTGAAATTGCATCTACGGAATCAGGGCCAGTGCTTTGAAAACCTTCGCGCAAGCTCATTACCATCGGTAGTAGATACTGGGCAGATTCACGGATATTCTCACGGACACTTTCGCTTTGTGGAACAAAATTTGTTACCAAATGAGTGGCAAGCACAAGACGTTCAACTTTCTTGTAGGCTATTTCTGCAGCACGGTTTTGTCCGAAAGGACTCACGGACATATTTGCATCCAATGAAATACCTTCATAGTTAATAGGTTTATATACTGCTTTGTTGTCCTTTATAGTCATAATAATGTCCGTTATATAAAGGACATTGTTTATAGCAATTTGTCCTTTACGTGCATGTCCGTAAAGATGTCCTTTACGTTATGTCCATAATAGGTTTATGTCCGTTAAAGTCAAGTGTCTGCACATGTATGTGAGACCGCTTCTGGCTCTAAATACCATCGGGGCTGCTGTTGGCATTTGAGTTAATCAGACACCGCCTTGTAGACACACATGTCCTTATATGCACAAAATACCTTGCACGCTCTATGGTATTATTGAGTGATAATTCAATATATTAGATAGACATCATGATGGCAGCACGAACACGGAAGAAACCTATGACTAAAAAGTCGAAATCAAAAAAGGAAACGAAACGAGCACGACGGCGAAAAGAGGAAGAGTTTGAAGAAGAGGGCTCGTTGGATCTTCCCATTCAATCTGAAACACTCCGTGGTGTGTGGGCAGTTTTTGCAATTGCAGCAGGTATATTTTTCACTCTTGCATGGTTTGATGTTGCCGGAAAAGTAGGGACCACATTGTACATCTGGCTCTCTGCCTTTTTTGGGGTCGGCTACGTTCTTGTGCCAATTTCTTTCGCAATAATCGCAATGGTTTTATTTCGTTCACTTGAACATGAGCGTATCGGGACGCTAAAAATTGTAGGTACTGGTATTTTCTTTCTGAGCGGACTTGGACTTGTGGAGACAATGTTCCCAAACCGAGGTGGCCTTATTGGGCAACTTATTTCTGCGCCACTTACGTACGCGGTGGATACCATTGCAACGATAGTTGTACTTCTTTCCTTGATTGTTATTTCTTTGTTAATTGCATTCGACATGCATCCTCAACATGCCTTCCCTACCATCTCTCGTTTGCTGAAACGTAAATCAGATGAAGATGACGGGGAAGAGCAGGTGCTTGAAGATGAAGAAGAGGCAGTTATTGAATCGGGTACTGCACGCGCCGAAGCCGAAGCAGAGGAGGAAGCAGAAGAAGAGGGAGAAGACGAACCAGAAACAAAAAAGAATAGTGGTATATTTAACTTCGGTGGCACTGATGAGCCGGGTCCTGCAATATTTAATTTCGCTGCAGGAAGTAGTGGAACGTATTCCCCCCCTCCACTGTCACTTCTACAAAAAGATAAAGGGAAACCTTCGGTTGGTGACGTAAAAGCAAGCGCAAACACCATTAAGCGAACTCTGCAGAACTTTGGTATTAGTGTAGAAATGGATGAAGTGTCCATCGGTCCGACGGTAACACAATACGCAATGAAACCAGCTGAAGGAGTGCGGCTTGCAAAAATTATGAGTCTGCAAAGTAACCTCGAACTCGCGCTTGCTGCAACACCTATACGTATCGAAGCCCCAATCCCTGGTAAGGCGCTCGTAGGTATTGAGGTGCCAAACACAAGCAAATCTACCCTTGGGCTTGCTTCTATATTTAACGACCACGAATTCCAAAACTCGGATAAGCCGTTACTTATTGCACTTGGTCGCGATATCGCAGGAAAACCACACTATACAAATATCGCAAAGATGCCCCACTTGCTTATTGCTGGTGCCACAGGTGCTGGTAAGTCGGTAACCGTGCACGATATTATTGTGTCGCTTCTCTACCGAAGAGGCCCCCAAGAACTCAGATTTGTTATGGTAGACCCAAAGCGGGTTGAGCTTACGATGTACAATGAAATTCCTCACCTACTCACACCAGTTATTACCGATCCAAAGAAAGCTATTCTTGCACTTAAGTGGCTCGCAAAAGAAATGGACAGACGTTACGACATTCTTGAAACCGAAAAAGTACGAGATATTGCCTCATACCACAAAAATGTATTTGAGCCTGCGCAAAAGAAAAAGAAGGATGATGATTCTGACATGCCAGAGCCAATGCCGTACATTGTTGCTATTGTTGACGAAATGGCAGACCTTATGACCTCGTATCCACGTGAGCTTGAAGCATCTATTGTACGCCTTGCCCAGATGAGTCGTGCGGTTGGTATTCACCTTATTCTCTCGACGCAACGTCCGAGCGTGCAGGTTATTACTGGGCTTATTAAAGCAAACATCCCTTCACGAATTGCGCTCCAAGTATCTTCGCAAATTGATTCGCGAACGATTCTCGACATGGGGGGTGCTGAAAAACTGCTCGGTGCGGGTGATATGCTCTATCTTTCAGGAGAAATGAGTAAACCTCACCGTATTCAGGCACCATACGTATCTGAAGAAGAAGTGAAAGGTATCGTAAAATATCTAAAAGACTCGCATAGTGATGAGCTTCCTGATGAAATTGATCTTACTGAAGTGATGCACGATAACAGTGTCTTCTCTGCAAGTGTCGGAGGTGATGATGAAAACGATGACGATGATCTCTACGAAGAAGCAAAGCGTGTAATTATTGAGGCTGGAAAAGGTTCGACGTCATTTTTACAACGAAAGCTCCGTGTTGGATACGCTCGTGCGGCACGCCTAATGGATATGCTTGAAGAACGGGGCGTTGTAGGGCCTGCTGAAGGCTCTAAAGCTCGCGAAGTAATTAGCCAAGAGACAGACACAATGCCAGAGACTGAAAATCGACTAGCCGACGAAGATGAAGCAATGAAAGAGATGGAAGTGGACGATGAAAATTATGAAGAAGAAACAAGCACTGAGTACGATGACGAAGAATTAGAAGACGAAGAAAAAACTCGCTAAAGTCTATGCTTCCCCACCACTCAAAACTTACAAAGTATTTCTTTGCGGCATTTGTGGTTGTATTACTCTTTTATGCGTACTTTGAAGCGCGCAATCTCTTGTATGGCCCACAAATTGTATTGCAGAGCGGAGAAGCGATTACTGTTCAAGAAGAATTGATAGAAATAAGTGGGACGGTAAAAAATGTAGTCGAAATTACGCTCAGTGGACGCCCGGTGTTTATAGACGATACAGGATTTTTTACTGAAAAACTTCTTCTAGCCGACGGATTAAACCGTTTTGTTTTTGAAGCGCGAGATAAATTTAACCGTAAAACTCAAGAGGTGCTTGAAGTTGTATATCAAATCCCTACCTCAGACATGACCGAGCACGAGTTACTAGAAACTGATACTATAGAAGAACCATTAAAATAATTGTGTATATATGAGTGCAGCAAAGAAAAAAGTAGCGAAGAAGGTAAAAAAAGATGCGGCAGCTAGCGCAAAGAAGAAGAAAGTCCTGTCTGCGCAGGTGGGCGAGACTACGGAAAAAGCGCCAACTCCTGTAGAAAAAAAAGGTAACGCAAAAGTCGATGCAGCTATTGCAGACATCAAGAGTAAGTTCGGCGACGAAGCTATCATGATGCTCGGTGATCAAACGCACGTTGATATAGACGTGATTCCAACTGGCTCTATTGGTATCGACTGGGCGCTTGGGATTGGAGGATTGCCGCGAGGACGTATTATTGAAGTATACGGTCCAGAATCTTCTGGTAAAACCACCCTCTCTCTTCATGCGATAGCTGAAGCTCAGAAACTTGGCGGTGTCTGCGCCTTCGTAGATGCCGAGCACGCTCTTGACCCAGTGTACGCAAAAAAACTTGGTGTAAAAACCCAGGACCTCCTTATTGCACAACCAGACACAGGAGAGCAAGCGCTTGAGATTGTGGAAAGTTTAGTGCGTTCAGGAAATATCGACATTATTGTTGTCGATTCAGTTGCAGCACTCACTCCAAAAGATGAAATTGAAGGAGATATGGGAGCGCATCAAATGGGAAAACAAGCGCGTCTTATGTCGCAAGCAATGCGTAAACTGACTGCTATTTCTGCAAAAAGTAAGACGGTCATTATTTTCATTAACCAAGTCCGTATGAAAATCGGTATGGTGTTTGGTAACCCTGAAACAACAACTGGTGGTAAGGCATTGAAATTCTACAGCTCTGTACGAATTGATATCCGTCGAATCGCACAGATTAAAAAAGGTACTGAAATAATGGGTGGTCGCCACCGTGTAAAAATCGTGAAAAACAAGGTTGCTGCGCCATTCCGTACTGCTGAATTTGACCTCCTCTATAACGAAGGTATTTCACGTGAGGGTGAGCTCTTGGCATTGGGAGAGAAAATGGGGGTTATCGAAAAATCTGGCGCTTCGTACAAGTTTGATGACATAGCATTAGGGCGTGGGTATGACGCCGCACGTACCTATCTCAATGACAATAAAAAAGTTGCGAGTGCTGTTCTTAAGGAAATTAAGAGTAAGTTAAAGGATGCAGTCTAAATAAAGCTTCATATAAGCTATTGTGAATGCCTCAATCAATTGAGGCATTCGTTTTTTCACTTCTACCGTAAATTCTCACATGCTAATGACCAACCACCAATACTTCAGTTAACTGGAGTATTCGGAGTTAGCCTAACCACCCACACTTAGTAGTGCCCGGAGCACTACCTAAATACCTTTTTCAAATGCCGTAGTTCGGTTGCTGCGCTTTCTATACTAATTGCACCCAACTCCCAAAATACGTATAATCCTTCACACTATGCTTTCGTATACAGAAATAAAACCGGGAATACTTATTGTTTTGGACGGTGATCCATTTGAAGTTATGGCGACCAGTGGTGTGGTGAAAAAGCAACGGCAAAAACCACACAATACGGCAAAAATGAAAAACCTACGTAGTGGTGCTACTGTCGAAAAAACCTACACTCAGGCAGATAAAATAATTGAAGCAGATATTTCGATTCGGGAGATACAGTTTATATACGAGAACCGCGGAGAAATTATGTTCGCTGATCCAAACAATCCAAAAGATCGCTTTTCTCTTCCTGAGGAGCTCATTGGAGAAAAACTAGACTACATACGTGAAAAAGACATCGTAGAGGCTAAAGTATTTGAAGATGACATTATTGGTCTTCGTGTTCCTATTAAAGTTGAACTGGAAGTAACTGAGGCACCACCTAACATACGAGGAAATACCTCGGCTGGCGGAAACAAAGTGGTGACACTAGAAACTGGCCTTAACGTTACTACCCCGCTCTTTATAGAAGCTGGTGATACTATCCGTGTAAATACAGAGACTCGGGAATACGTTGAACGAGTATAGTTTCCATCAACTTAGGACATCGGATGTCCTAAGTTCAGAGATGTGTATAGGTAAAGAACAAATAAACCGCCAAAGTGCTGTGCACTTTGGCGGTTTATTTGTTCGTATAGGTTTTTAGATTTACTTAATGATATACGGTAGAAGTCCCATTTCCCGCGCACGTTTGATGGCAGTGGTAACATCACGTTGATGTTTTGCAGTAAGGTTTGTCTGTGCACGTGACTTAATGCGCCCGTGTGGGTTTAGGAATTGCTTTAGTACGTCGGCGTCTTTATAGTCGATATACTTTATTCCGTTTTGTGAAAAATAATCTGCGCTCATAGCTCGTGCATAATACACTTTTACTGGGCGTTTTCAAGGGGTTAAGATGAGGAACAGAGGGATTGCACGGCAAAGCGGAGCAATTCCGAACTTATGTCGGTGCACTTCGCGAGTTCACGAGCGTTTAGTGCAAGCGACGAAGGGTATCGTAGAGTATGTAAGCACGAAAACCGCGAATCATATCAAAATATGGTGAGCGGCTTTTTTGTGGGCGCACCAAAATAGTATGTCCATTTTGAAACTAAAACGGGATATCGTCTGGATCTATGTCTTCTTCCGGATACTCAATCCCTCCCCCCGCAGCTGGTGCTGTTGGTTCTGCTGCTTCGTCACCTTTCGCGGTATTTGCATTTGTTGGTGCTCCTGTAGTTCCTGGTGCGCCGCCTCTTGGTCCAAACTGTACTCGGTCAGCTACAACCTCTGTACGGTACTTCTTTACACCATCTTGTTCCCAACTACGAGTTTGCATCCGTCCTTCGACAAACGCAGAGTTTCCCTTTTTTAAATACTGCGCTACAAGTTCTGCCTGACGCCCGAATACCACAATATTGTGAAAATCTGCCTGTTCTTTCTTATTTCCTTCCTTGTCTTTGTATACGCGATTTGTCGCAATACTGAATGTCCCTACTTGTATTCCGCTTGGAAGCGCTTTTAATTCAGGGTCACGAGTCAAATTTCCATATACCATTGCTTTGTTTATATACATACGTTATTACTAGTTAGTTACCCTGTATTGTATCAAAAAATGCGCCGTCTGGCGCATTTTTGAATCTATACTGCAGCTTCTTCTTTCTTTTCTTCCCCTACCAACTCTTCTATCGCTTCTTCAACCTGCTCTTCTGATACTTCCCCTCCTTCTTCTTCAACTACCTTTCGTTCGATAGTTCCTGTTGTCTTTACTTCACGCAAAATGGTGTTTTGTTCTGTCTGGAGCTGAGCTCGTGTCTCTTCGCGTGTTGTTTTAATTAAAATATACCGAAGTACTTGTATGTTTGTTTTAATATCTTCACGTTCAAGCGCAACTGCTTTCGCTGGTTCCATTTCAAATTTTATCCATCCGAAATATGCTGTTTCGTACTTTGTTTTCTTACCGCCGTTGTTGATGAACATAGGAAATGCAAGCGTTGTCATCTCTGGTGTTCCTTCAGTAATAAACGAGCCGCCACGTGCTTCAATTGCATTACGCACCTTAGCCACCTCTCCTTCAAGGTCGTCAGCTACTACCGTAGGTAGAATATGATATCCAAGTTCATATACTTGTGCGTCTGTGACTTCGTTGTTGTTTTCTTCTGTCATAGTTGGGTGAGAATAACACAGGTAGTAGTGCTGGGCAAGGCTATTATGCCCCTAGAAACAGCGTTCTTGTATTTTTATACAGTTGCTCACGTACCTTTTCAAAATTTTCTCCTCGCATATCAGCTATAGCGCGTATAGTATCAATAACAAACAGCGGCTCATTACGTTTCCCCCTGTGAGGAACAGGGGCTGCGTAAGGTGAATCGGTCTCTACAAGCATCATATCAAGCGGCACATCGCGCACTACTTCCTCGAGCTCAGGTGCAAAGGTAATGACTCCCGGAAACGCTATCGTAAAACCAAGCGCGAGATATTCGCGAGAAATTTCCTTAGTTCCAGTAAAGAAATGGGTGTTGCCTCGTACTGTATCACCATATTCCTTCTGGTAGAGCTTGAGTACCTCAAGAGCATCTTCATGTGCATCCATCGTCCCTTCCGAGGGCCGTACATGCAGCATGAGCGGTAGATTATTCTCCGCTGCAAATTGCACTTGTGCTTCAAATACTTCTCGCTGATGCACATATACCTCTTCTTTAGGAGTGCGGTAGTAGTCAAAACCGCACTCCCCGACACCAACTATTTGATTAGGAAACTCGGCAAGTAACTGAGAATAGTTTGATATATCAAACTGTTCGTTTGTGTCGGTTGGATGTACGCCAATGGTTGCACCAACAACCCGCTCTTGGCTTTGCGCTAGTGCAATTGCTTTTTTACTCGTCTCAAACGAAACACCTACGGTAATAGTCTCGACATTGTTTTCTTTCATCCTCTCCAGTACTTCATCTCGGTCAGAATCAAAATGATGCATGTATAAGTGTGAGTGTGTATCAATATGCTTTGTCATCTTATTCGTACTCTATCACGTAAACAGTCACGATAGAATCTCGTATTATATGCACCTCTGGATACTTTGCATTGAGCCAATCGCATACCGCCGTATATGTATCAATATCCTTATACGCATTTCTTAATTCTTCCTGCGCAATGTCACGGACAGGTTTCGCAACACAGCTTAGAACACGTACTGGCGCACGAGGTCCGGTAAAAACTGGTGGCTTCTGTTTCTTATGGCTTCCATAGGTGGCAATGAGACCAATGTACCACAAGCCGTCCTTATCGCAGTGCCAATACATTGGATGCTCAGAAGACGTGCGGTCGTCAGGCCGAAAGAATACCGTCGGAGTATTATTTAAAATCTCCTCTTTGTACTTTTGATCTTCACCAAATGTTTGTAAATAGAAATCTGAGAGATACGAGGTATCAACTGACATACTATGAGAGTCGCTCAAAAAGATTCGCTGGTTTCTTGTTTTGAAGTACTGATTCTTTAATTACCCTGTTGGTTTCAGGCATAAAGGGGTTCAGTAATATTCCAATAGTATATAACTCTAGAGTTAACTCTTGAATTAAACTCTTCCCCGCTGCAACATCAACTTTTATGAGTTTAAACGGCTCTGTTGTGGTTATCTTTTCATCTAGTTCGCCTATCTGCTCCCATACATAATCAAGTGCTTGATCCATTCTAAAGTTCTTGACTGCCCCAGTATATTCTTTAGGGAATCCAACTGCCTTAGGCCGCTCAACTGCGGTGTCTAAATGAGTTTCTGCTAACTTCATGATGCGCGCGGTGAGATTTCCTATGCCGTTTACCAAATCAGCTGTATACCACTCGTCGAGACGCTCCCACGTAACGTCTGAATCGTCTACAGGATGAACGTGTCGCAAGAGCATAAAACGAGCAGCTTCGGTGCCGTATTTCTCAACAAGCTCAAAAGGGCTGATTACATTTCCTAAAGATTTACTCATCTTTTGCCCTCCGCTTGTTATAAAACCGTGATAAAAAACCGTGTCTGCAGTCGGTAATTCAGCCGACATAAGCATTGCTTGCCAAATAATTGTCTGGAAACGGATTTGGTCTTTCCCGGCAATCTGCACGGCGTGTCCTTCATTCCAATACTTCTCAAAATGACCATCAGTATCGTTTGGCCACCCAAGCGTTGAAATATAGTTTGTTAGTGCATCAAACCATACATACATCACCTGAGAATCATCTCCAGGAACCGATATTCCCCAGCTCATACGTTCTTTGTCGCGAGAAATACTTAAATCTTCAAGTCCATTTTTAACAAAATGGATAGCCTCTTCACGACGCCAGTCAGGAACAACGGATGTTGGTGTAGCTAGATACTCTAATAATTTCTCTTCATATTTACTTAGTGCGAAGAAATAGTTTTCTTCTTCAATCTCCTGCGGTTTCATGTTCGGATGGTTGGGACATTTGCCATCTACAATATCCACGTCTCGCAAAAACATTTCGTCTCCAACACAGTACAAGCCAGTGTATGATTTTTTGTAAATATCCCCCGCCGCCTCACAACGCTTCCATAGCTCTTGTGCTGCCTTCTTGTGTTGGTCACTCGTTGTGCGTATAAAATTATCATTCGAAAGATTAAGTGCCTCCTTGAGATTATTAAACTCAGCTGCATAGCGATCTACATACTCCTGTGTATCTATTCCTTCTTCCTGGGCTTTCTGAGAGATTTTCTGTCCATGTTCATCAGTTCCAGTTGAAAAAAACACATCGTGACCTGTAAGACGCCAATACCGCGCAAACGTATCGGCCTGTACTGCCTCCAAGGCAAACCCAATATGGGGGCTTGCATTTACATACGGAAGTGTTGTTGTTATATAGCGAGAGCCCTTACGAGAATTTTTTGTCATGGTAGATTTCTAAAAATAGATTGCGAGGCGACGTTGAGAAGCCTGAGTCAATATAACGTATTGGCGAAGGGTTTGAAACAAGCCGCGGTGATATTTTGAGTAAATATGATTTACAAAAAATTATCGTAAGGACTCGTTATCCGTTTTCCTGTTCAGGTATGTGCCGAGCCTTTTCCAAGTCGTTAAATACCTCCTGTACTCCTGCGACAATTGGTACAGCAAGCAAAATGCCGAGTATACCTGCCAGCTTTGCGCCAATCAATAACGCGAGAATAACGAGAATTGGCGGTACACCAACAACTTTTGTAACCACCAGAGGATAGATGAGATGATTTTCAAACTGTTGAATAATCAAAAAAAGTGCCACTACTACCAACGCTATAGCTGGGCCACCGTTTACAAACGCAATAGCAACAGCAGGAATAGCCGCCAAGATTGGACCAAATACTGGGATAAGTTCCATGATTCCTGCAAATACCGCTAATACAAGAGCATACTGAATACCCAAAATTGAAAGTCCTAAATAGGTCAATACACCGATAAGTACTGCCAACAAAAACTGACCTTGCATCCACAACCCTATTTTGCGCTGTGTCCGACGCCATAATCCTAAGATATAATTTTCGTGCTTAATAGGTGTCATCACCCTGAGAAACTCTTCAATTCCCTTCTCGTTAATAGCAAAATAAAACGAGAACACGACAATAAGCAGGAAACTTATTACCCCACCGAATATCACACTAATAGCAGCAAGAAAGTTTCCTGAAGAAAGACCTGAAAGAAGTGTGTTAAGGTCTCGTGTTGTGTCAGCAAGCGAAAAATTGTTTATAAGAGAACGTGTTTCTAGTATTGCATCACCTTTTATAACTTCAGCAGCTCCGATAGTCTCAAGGTACGTAGGGAGTGAGGCGAGCAAAAGCGATGTTTCGTCGAGAACCGGAGGCAGTAAGAAGAATACGATGCCAAAAAAAGCGCCGAAAAAAAGGGCGTATACTACTAGCACTGCTAATACACGAGGTACTCTATATTTCATTAATCCGCGAGCTGCTGGCTCAATAGCTGACGCGATCACAATTGATGTAAGCACGATGAGTGCGAGATCCCGCAGTTGCCACAGTAGAGTGACTGCTGCCAAAATAAGCACCACTCTAATTATAGTCCCCGTTGTTATAGAGAAAATAGCTCCATTCATGCTACAAGAATAGCATGCGCCACGGAGTTTAGCGAAAGGCTCTATGTGGTGACAAACGAAGTGAGCTCAGTGAGTGCAATGCGCTTTTGTTCCCCCGTATCACGCTCGCGTACAGTTACCGTATTGTCTTCTAAAGTATCAAAGTCTACAGTTACACACCACGGCGTACCAATTTCATCTTGACGGCGATAGCGCTTCCCCACATTGCCGTTATCATCAAACATAACTTGTGGGATTGTTTCCTTCAATTCTGTATAAATTTCACG
>DCYW01000001.1 GCA_002331185.1 Patescibacteria group bacterium UBA2100
GAGTGGTTTAATATACTCTTGACATGCTTGCGAGACATCTAAAATTTCTTTGCGATCACTTGTTACATAGGTGCAGCTTTCTATTTGTTCAACAAATGAGACACATGACGCACCGTAGTCTTTTATGTTTTGTGGAGTAGGTAAAAGAATCTCTTCGGGGTTAATACATGCGGTACGAATAGGCGGCTCAAAGTCTTGTGTGTCATTCAGGAATCCAGAGCAACGATTGACGCGAAACGAAACACCGACAGGTGATTGACTTGTTGATATGATTGCTCGGTCGCCTGGTGCTAGGTAAATATCTTGTACCTCATTTACTTCTCCAAGAATGTAGAGAGGGGCGCCTTGTGGTAGTCCTATCCATTCATCGCTTACCATGCTTTGAAGTGACCAATCACTGATGTTTATTGGCTGAGCATTCGTTTCAAGTGCACGAATAACAATGTATTCATCATTCACATCAGAAACATCCAAGTATGAAGCATTTTTTTCTATTTCTACAAGTCCTTGTGCAGGAGAAAATTCACCGAGCTCTTCAAGACTTACTTGTGCCACTCTGGTAGTATCTTGGAAGGAGATACTTTGCATTATCTCACTAGGAAAAGGAAAGAAAAAGTCAGCACCAAAAAAACCACTTACACTTTCAGTATTGGTCGCGAATGCATTTTTGACTGATTGAAAAGTGAACCATACAAAAAGTAAAACCAAAATAGCACCACCAATAACAAAAATTTTCTTCAACATACTTATATAGTAGCAGTACTTTTAGTATCACCAAGTGAACATTGTAATTCCTCCCTCGCAGCGGTCGCATCGCTCCATGGTTCTTTAGATCCATTAGCACGCATTATATATGGGTCGGTACCTTTTCCTGTTATAAGGACAATAGCCTCAGTTTTTCCTTTGGCTAATTCTATTGCTGCTCGAATAGCACGACGACGATCCATGATAATCTCAGGCTTCGTGTGCATCCCGGCTGCCATTTCTGCAACGATAGATTCAGGATCTTCGTCATACGGATCTTCGTCAGTGAGAATAACGCGTTCGCAGTATTTTTCTGCGAGTGCTGCCATTTTTGGGCGTTTCCACGTGTCGCGCCCACCACCAGTGTTTCCCAGTACACAAATTTTCTCTTTGCTTGGAAATGCCTGGTATAGCTTTTCAAGAGATTCGAAGGTATGGGCGTAATCTACGATAACGTCGAATTCTTGCCCGATAGAGATTGGCTCTATTCTTCCTGGAATACGCTGTGTTGCTTCAAGCCCCGCCTTAATGTGTTTGATATCCACTCCTATAGCGTGTGCGAATGTAGCAGCGGCAAGCATGTTGTACGCAGTGAACTCCCCTGGCATAGGAGAGTGTATCGGCGTACCTTCAAATGTTATTTGCGTACCATTTTCTGTAGTAGACCATGGCTGTGCGTATTCTAGAGTGTAGGGAAGGGCGGCATCTACATGGAGTGCAAGAAAGTCAGAGCCATGATCGTCATCAGCATTAGCAATAATCATACGAGAGGGTTTTTTTGATTGCTCGAGAGCTTTTCCTATGGAGAGTTTTGCTGCAAGGTAATTTTCAAATGATCCGTGGGATTCGATATGTTCGGGCGCAATATTTGTGAAAATAAGGGCGTCAGTTTCAATGTTTATATGACGAAATTGTCGCGCACCTTCAGATGTCATCTCTATGATGGCCCAATCGCATTGTGCACGCACTGCTCTGCGGAGGAATTTTTGCAAAAAGAAGCGACCGGGCATAGTCATTTTTAATTTGTTTGGTTCAATATTTTGCCCAATTTTAAAATGAATGGTGCTTACGAGTGCTGTTTTGTAGCCAGCATGTTCGAGAATCCCGTTTACGAATTCGCTTACACTCGATTTTCCTTTTGTGCCAGTAATTGCAACAATATTTATTTTCCGAGATGGGTGCCCATAGAGCTGTGCTCCAATCCACGCAAGAAGGTGGTGGTAGAGCGGCGCAACCGCTCGGTACAGTGGTTTTGGCATGAGTTTTTTAAGTGTGTGCATAGAATAAATATTATTGAGCGAGCGCTTTTAATGCCTGCTTTAAGCGTGCGTTAGCACCTTCGATATTTTTTGGAATAGCCTTCAGCGCGCTTCGCGCTTCTGATGCCGAGTATCCCATTGCGGTGAGAGCATCAATTGCCTCCGCATCTGCTTTTAGCGATGGGTTCTCACTCAATGCGCCCACTTTGTCGCTCAATTCAAGCACTATTTTTTGTGCGCTTTTAGCGCCAATGCCCGAAACTTTTGTGAGATAGGACGTATCTCCGTGGGTGATTGCACTGGTAAGAGTTGCGACATCAGCAAGGCCAAGTATAGATAAAGCAGATTTTGGACCAACGCCTGAGATGCCGATGAGGAGTTCAAAAAAGAGCATATCTTCTCGCTTCAGGAACCCATAGATATCAAGAGATGTTTCTCGAACCGCTAGGTGTGTCCAAACAGTGACATCCTTTTCTTCAGGGGTATGTGCTAATGTTTCCGGGGTCACAAATACTTTATACCCAATACCACCTACATCAAGAATGATATATTCAGGATCTTTTCCTACGAGTTTGCCACGTAACTGTATAATCATTGAACAAATCATACCACGGGCATTGCGTTTCGTAGATAAATACAGTATATTGCCCCTTCATGGCAACATCGAAATCAGGAAAGAAGTCAGTTATGCAAGCACACGCTCGGCGCGTTTTTAACGTCCGTCGTCTTCGTGCTATGAAAGAAGCGATGAAGGAAATTGCTACTCTTGTTGGTAAGAAAGAAAAGAAGAGTGCAGAAGAACTTCTTCCAAAGGCTTACAAAGCTATTGATAAAGCCGCAAAGCGAGGAATCATTAAGAAAAACAACGCATCAAGAAAGAAAGCCAAGATTGCCCGAGACGTTGCAAACGTAGCATAAAAAACCGACCCTCTGGGTCGGTTTTTTAATAACTAACTACCAACTGCGGGGAACAGCTCAGGTTCTCGTTCTGTTAATTTCGTAACGAGCTTCTCGAATATTCTAGCTACGTGTGGATCGTTGGCTATTGTGCTAGTAAATGCTAGAAACTCAGGGAGTTCTTTGCTAATACGCTCCAGCAAGGATTTCATTAATAGGCACGTTATCACAGGTCGAGGCGCTACTGCAGCGTAATTCAAACGAATGCCTCAATAAATTGAGGCATTCGTTTTTGGGGTTTTTTTTATAATTTCGTGTGTTTCTGGTAACCACCGATTACTAACCACAATCTTCGTGTTCCAGACTCGATTGTGCTAAGTATCTTTGGTCTGGGCTCGAATGTCTTCACTTCGTTCAGACATGTCTCCGCCGAGCACAAAAGCACGAAGGCAAAGCAGTTTGCCTTCTATAAGAAAACGCGCTCGATGCGCGTTTTCTTATACTTTTGTGCTCCCGCTAGGAGTCGAACCTAGATCGCAGGTTCCGCAAACCTGTATTCTATCCATTGAACTACGGGAGCGACTTTGTTTTATTACGAGCGAAGCAAGTTAGTAAACAAGAAGTGCCCTGGTGGTGCGACCAATTTTTCTTAGAGCTCTGCTCTTAGAAATAATGGAAGTACTTGTGTGGTGCGATTCTTATACACAGTAGGTATAAGTAGGAACTACTATACAAAATTACCACTATATTGCCAGTCGTTAGAAACCAAATTTCTCTAAAAGTCGTTGCACGAATGGTTCTTCTAGCTCTTCTTCCGGAAGAAACTGTTCAAGATACGCTTGTACTGATTTAACATCTGTTTCTTCTAAAGAAGCAATGATGTGGGGCGTCATAAATTTACGCGCATCAATAATGAGTTCTGCATGATCAGTTTCTCTGTTTTTAATCCAAAATGATATGAGCATTTGGTATGGATACAACGCATTGTCTATACGTACTCCCTGTGGTGTGAGCGCGAATTCGAGTTTGCGAGGAGGGCGAGCAGAAAGAAGAGCAAGCGTAAATGTGCCTACAAGAATTAAAAGGGCAAAGAGGAAGTTTTGGAAAAGAGCAGCAACTAACGCACTCGAAAATGCAACAATCCCAAGCGCCCAAAACCAGTCAGAGCCTTTGTCTGTGTGGGAGTGTTCGTATGCTTTCCAAACAATGTTTTGTGGCATGATGAATTGTGTTAGCTGAGGCTAGTTAGAGATAGTGTTGGTACACCCTTGAACATATTTTGGTATTGAATCAGTTTCAAGACAGAAGGTAATAGTGTAATTACCTGGGCCAGATGTTTGGTAAGTATAATCGTACGTTGGACTTACGGGGTCACCACTAATTCCCGAAATTACCCCATTATTGATAAGTACTGTTGACACGGGATCAGTACCTGTAATATTTATTGGAGAGGCAGAAATAGGGAATTGGTTACTCTCAATATAATACATTCCAAGCGCTTTTTGTAATTCCCGAACATCTTCTACTCTACGAGTATCACGCGATTTGGCTTGGAGTGTGGAGAACGTAACGAGCATTATTGACGCAAGCATGCCAATAATTGCCATAACTATAAGCAGTTCGATAATCGTAAACCCCCGTTTCATACATTGCATTGTATCGACATACTGCTTTCTATTCAATAAGATTAGATGCATAGCTATGGACACAGTAAAAAACCATCGACAGCCACACATAGTAACAATCGGAGGAGGAACTGGAAGTTTTGTACTTCTATCTGGTCTTAAGGAATTTCCTATACACATATCAGCAATTGTTAGCATGGCTGATGATGGAGGGTCAACCGGAGTGCTACGCGATAATCTAGGAGTTCTGCCACCAGGTGATGTGCGCCAATGTCTTGCAGCACTTGCTCGAGCAACTCCTGAAGTGCGAGAGTTATTTAGCTATCGATTCGTGCAGGGTGATATGAAAGGACATAACGCTGGTAATTTATTTCTTTCTGCACTGGAAAAGATAACTGGCAGCTTTCCAAAAGCAGTTGCAGTTGCAGGAAAGATTCTTAACGTATATGGACGCGTACTACCAGTTTCTGAGGGAAACATGCGCTTATTGGTAGAATTGAATAACGGCATCGTTCTTGAAGGGGAGAGTTATCTCGATGATGATGAGCGTGTGCGTGAGCATGGCGTAAGAGATATCTCACTCGCGTACCCAGTTACTGCGTCGGCTGAAGCACTTGAAGCAATTGCAAAAGCAGATCTCGTAGTGATTGGTCCCGGTGACGTACACGGGAGCATTATTCCCAACTTACTTGTGGGTGGTATCTCACAATCATTACACGATACGCCAGCACGTATCGCAGTTGTAGCAAATGTTACCAACAAAAAAGGGCTCACTGGTGGATTTAATGCACATACTTATGCAGCAACAGTTGAAAAACACTTACGTGGGAGACGTATTGATGTGCTTGTATGTAATACTGCAGAACCGAGCAAAGAATTGGCACAGCGATATGAAGAACAAGAAGGAAAGGGGATGTTTGTCTTATGTGATACTCACAAAAACACGACACGCATTATCGGGGAGGATTTCCTCAATGAACAAACATCAGAAAGTGTCGAGAGCGATACCCTTGCACATACACGCTCATTCATTCGTCATGATAGCCGTAAGCTCGCAGATGTTATCATGAGATATATTAAAGAATATGTATAAATTTTGCTACATAAGTGTCGTTGTGCTGTTTATTGCTACTGCAACAACTGCTTCTGCGGCAACAACTGCCGGGTTGGTAAGTGGGTTGTGGTTTTCAAATGATCCAATAACGAATTTTGGGGAGACAACAGTATATTCTGTGCTGCATAATCAAACCAACGAACAAATACAAGGTATTGCAACGCTTGTTGTTGATGGCGAGGCGGTAAAAGCAGCTGAAGTAACTATTGGAAAAGGAGATATACAAAAGGTAGGTATTCCGCATGCGTTTCGTGTCGGTAGTTACACGGTAGGTATGAATTTTACTGCAGATAATAGCAATGAAGTTACCTATACTCAGCTCGCAGAGCGTACCATTTTTGTAGTTGCTGATACTGATGGAGATGGTATACCAAACACCAGTGATGTAGATGACGATAATGATGGAATTCTTGATAATGAAGACAGTGAACCACTGATTAAAAAGACATTTCCCAAAAAATCATTTGATGTGACTGAATCAGGAAAGGTTTTATTAGACAAAATAGTAAACCAAGCAGTACAAACAACAGCGAGAGAAAAAAACTCTACGGAAAATACTGAAGATGTTGAAGAGAAAGGGGTGGTGATAAAAACATTTGAGTCAATCGAAAATACGCGAAAAAAAACTGCTGTAGTGTTGCGAGAGTATGAAGAAACACAACGAACTGCGCTTGCAGAAATAGAGCAGGCCGAGGCATCCTCTGCGGTTGAAGGATTTGAGAAGGAAATTGAAACAACCGAGGAAAGTAAAAAACGTGAATACCAAATAGCTGCAGCTGGTGCTTCTGTTGCTGGAGTTATGGTAAGTAAAGCATGGCTATTTTATGCAGAGCTTGTAGTACTGACCTTGGGTGTTCTGCATTTACTCTGGATTAGTTTGAAAAGACGATTTTTTCGATTAGGCGAAGGTACGGAGGGGTAAGTATCCCAAAATGTAGTATGTAGTACGAAACAATTGCCTATGTGCCAATATATCCCATAGAGTATAATGGAACTCATGAACATTAACGAGAGCTGAGTGAATAATCGTTTTGTGTATCATCGTCAAAAAGTAGGTTTGCACAAACCCCAGTCTTTTTAAAGATGTATACAAATGTTACACTAAGATGAAAGCCTTTTAGTAATAAAGGCGAGTCTATGAACAGGAAATGTTTATGGACTATTCTTCAGATAATAATCATAAAAATATATTACTATGTCATACGGATATACTAAAAAGTCAGCATTAAATTTCGACAG
>DCYW01000040.1:0-338 GCA_002331185.1 Patescibacteria group bacterium UBA2100
TTCGCCAATTTTACCCCCTCTGCGCCAGTCGGAGCAACATCTACCACATATTCATTCTCATCAAGCTTCTTTGAAATAATGCTTCCAAAGAAAGACTCGTCTTCAATATATAACACTTTTCCATTCATTCGATTAGAATATCGTATCCTCATTAAAAATCCAGTATTATAACGGCATTACTAGAACCACAGCGTACCAAAGAATGATGCAACTAAGGCAATGGTTATGCTCCCAACAAATAGCACAGGCACAATAGTTCTGTACGTATACCCACCAAGAACCAGCGCAATCATGAGGACGTCATTAGGGAAAGGAAGGAAACTTATGTACAAATACAT
>DCYW01000040.1:739-5561 GCA_002331185.1 Patescibacteria group bacterium UBA2100
AGGAATAATATCGCGCCCTTTGCGTGCAAGATAAAAAAAGATGCTATCGCTAATAAAAATTCCCAATCCACCAGTAATACCTAACAGCCATGGATTCGCACCCCCGGCTGCGAATGTTGCAAGTAGTCCATATAATGCACTTCCTGTAATAGCTGAGAGTCCACCGGTAGCAGCAAACAAAAACGCAATGAGGTAGCTATTTTCTGTACCAATATACGAAACAATGTCTTGCGGACTAGCGAAATAAAAAAGTATATTCGCGAAAACAAAAAGTCCCAAGAGAGCAAACGCGAGAGGATATTTTTGTAAGTAGTACATACTCTCTAAGTAAGCCTAAACCAACGTTGAAACCATTTCTCATTTAAAAATGCGAGTGTTATATGTATGTATGTCATTATCGCCAATGTCCAGGAGTGCAGAAAAATTGCATATATCCATCCAAGCATCCCCTCTCGAAATATCGCCGCAACTAACAAGGGTACTGCGACCACTAAGTGTAAGAGTATGTATGTATACAGCTCCTTTTTTGGACGCGTATGGAACATAATACCAAAATGAAGCATCCATAGTATAAAATGGTATGAAAGAATAAACGTAAAAAGATACACGTACGCAATGGGTTCGAAAAATAATGAGATGGAGGTTCCTGCAAACACTACAAGTAATAGCGGAATACCACTGTACCAAATACGCAGCCTAAAGACACCGTATATAAGTATACCAATTGTTAGTACTAACATACCTAATGCGAACTCATTAAATACCCACAATGGAGCGTAGTCTGTAAGATATGGCAAAAAGACGTCAGGTGGCATGCGAAAATAACTCAAATCCAGTTGATAAAAAAAAGAATTTCCTGGTACTGCCAGCAAAAGGAGCGCAGTAAACCAACCAAAAATACCAACAAAGAGTGTCCATGGATATTCTATACCTGTTTGCTGTGTAGCAAGTGTATGCTCATTGAGTAATATGTGGACCATGAAATACGGAACGACAAAGAGACCAAGTAGTGTAATCTGATCCGTAAAAAGAATGTATAGTGTCGTGAGTACAGCAAACAACGAAAGTATGATGAATGCCATTTTCATACGAATTGGTTTACCCTGACGAAATACACTGCGTGACTGGTATATAAATCCAATAACAAAATGAGTCTGCGCAAGAATAAATGTCGCTATGAGGAGATTTTGCCAACTTGAAAATGTCGTTGTGCTAAAGAGAACTACAAAGGTACCAATAAGTAGTGCTAAAGCACTACTTATAAGAGACAGTCGTGTATACAAATTCATGCAGATATTCTAACACGAAGCATTACGACTTCTTCAAGGCTGTATAAGAGAGAGCTTCTCTTCTCGTGTATACCTTTTTATTTCAACTTCTCGTTTTGAGGCCTCACTTCTGCCAAGACATTTCTGAACATACAACATTTGTTCTGCACCATGAGAGCGAGTGTAGTGCCCACCTTTTCCGTTTTTATGTTCATCTAATCTTCGTTCGACATCCGTTGTTATACCCGTATACAACGACCCATCGTTACACTTGAGTATATACACGTAATACACTGTCATATTATTTGGAACCCAACTCCACCAACGTATCAAAGTGTTTTTTTGATATTGGAAAAAGAGAAAGTCTATTCCCTCTTTGTAACAAACGCATATCAGAAAGTTTTGATATGGTACGCATCTCCGAAAGGGTGGCGGGATTCTTAAACTTCTTTTTGAATGCAATATCTACCATATACCACAAAGGCTTCTCTTGAGTGCTTTTTGGATCTGGGTGTTCTGATTGTGGATCCCACGCAGTAAAATCTGGATATCCCTCTTTAACCACTTCAGCTACGCCAACTGCAGCAGGTACTTTGCATGACGAATGGTAAAAGATAACCATATCTCCTTTCTTAATATCGTCACGTAACATATTTCGTGCTTGATAATTACGCACCCCGTCCCAATGTTCTCGTTTGTCCCGCATAAGGTCATCAATACCGTAGCTGGTTGGTTCTGTTTTAAATAGCCAATAATTCATACGTTAACGAATTTTAAGAATAAACGATATCTCGTCCTCTACACGCACATCTTCTTTTCTTCTTACTTCACTTTTTAGCGGCAGTATATAGGGACCATCTTTACTCGGAAAGATAGCAGTCTCCCAAACGGTTTTCCCTAATGTTATTTCGACAGGCACAGAGCCGAACCCTTTCTTTTTAACTGTGTGAGCTTCTTTTATTTCAGCAGAAAGCTTTTTATCCAGGCTCACAAAATGCCACGCTGCAGTCTCGCTCTGGTACAGCCACACCTTTGCTTTTATTTTATATGTATTCTTGGCAATCATTAAAAGAAAATAGTATTAACTATAAGTCCAAATACTTACGTAATTCTTTTATTTCTTCCGGAAACATATAATTGTCTAGTTCTTCTTCTGTAGAGAAAAAGAATACATCAGTATTGCTTTCTAATTGAGTGCCAGGATTACAGGTAGCAGAATACACTATTTCGAAAATCTGTTCTGAATCATTTTCACTAAGATACTGAGAAACATCTACTATGGACAGGTCTTCTATCGTCTGGGAAAAATAATCTTGTAATGATTGCCGCGCAATGTCTTCTGGATCTTTACTAAATGGCACAGTAAAACTAGGTATACCAAAGTATCCAGCTCGAGGGCGATGTTCTCTGTTTACTACCTGATCACCACGTAAAAGTAATATTTTATCATCATGTTTAACAATGCAAGTCGCTTTAATTTTCTGACTTTTTTCAAGAAATTTTTTCATATAATCACTTACTTCACTATGAAGAACGTTCCTTTCTTGAAATCAATGGTCGTTGTTGTGTGCTCACTGAGTTTCCCTTTAATTATTTCCTCAGCAAGCAAATCAAGAATTTCAGTTTGAATAACTCTCTTTAGTGGGCGAACTCCATACGCGGGATCAAAACCTTGTTTGATAAGCTCGTCTTTTGCCGCAGTCGTGAGTGTTGTGGTTATATCTTTTTCTTCTTTAATAAACGCCAACATAGAAGCAAGCTGTACGTCTACAATTTCTGCAAGCATTTTTTTATCAATTGCGTCAAAGAGTACTATGTCATCCAAACGATTAAGGAATTCTGGACGGAAATGCTGCTGTACTACTTTCATAACCTTTTCCTTTCGTTCTTTCACATCTTTTATATCAAGCATAAATTCGCCACCAAGGTTTGAAGTGAGAATCATAATAGTATTACTAAAGTCAACAGTCCTTCCTTGGCTATCAGTAAGCCGTCCGTCATCAAGTACCTGCAGTAAAATGTTAAAGAAATCAAGGTGTGCTTTCTCCACTTCATCAAAGAGGATAACGGAATACGGACGGCGACGAACAGGCTCAGTTAACTGCCCCCCTTCTTCATATCCAACATACCCTGGAGGCGCACCAACTAATCGACTTACAGAATGACGTTCCATATACTCACCCATATCAATCCGAATCATTGCCTTTTCGTCATCAAACATTTCAGCAGCGAGTGCTTTTGCGAGCTCGGTTTTTCCAACTCCAGTGGGACCCAGGAAAAGAAAAGAGCCAATTGGACGGTTGCCAGCTTTTAGACCTGCTCGTGAACGTCGTATTGCTCGAGCCACAGTACGTACCGCTTCATCTTGTCCGATAACACGTTTATGTAATTCTTCTTCTAAATGCAGGAGGCGTTCTGATTCTGTTTCAAGCAACCTATCTACTGGCACCCCCGTCCAACGTGCAACTACTTGGGCAATATCTTCTGCAGTCACTTCTTCTTTTATCAATCTGTCTGGCGTAGGTATTGCATCTAATGTAGCGCGTGTTTCTGTGATTTGTTTTTCGATAGCAGGGATTTCTTTATATTTAATTTGTGCTACTCGCTCTAGTTCACTTTGGCGCTCCGCACGCTCTTCTTCAACCTTTAAATCATCAATTTGTTTTGCTAAATCGCGTAACGTATGCACAATATCTCTCTCTTGTTCCCAGCGAGTTTTTGCAGCGGTGAACGACTCCTTAAGCGAGGCAAGTTTTTGTTCAATCTCTTTTTTACGCTCTTTGCTCTGCTTATCCTTTTCTCGTTTGAGAGCTTGAAGTTCGACCTCCAGTTGTGTAATATGCCGGCTCTGTCGGTCGAGATCATTCGGCATACTCTCCATTTGCATTTTAATTGCAGACATTGCCTCGTCTATTAAATCAATTGCTTTGTCAGGTGCTTTGCGACCACTAATGTACCTATTAGAAAGTCGTACGGCTGCCACAAGTGCAGGGTCGGTCACCTCTACCCCATGATGAATTTCGTACTTTTCTTTTAGACCTCGCAGGATAGCAAGAGTTGCTTCTGCATCTGGCTCATCTACATATACAGGTTGAAAACGACGTTCTAATGCAGCGTCTTTTTCTACGTACTGTCGGTATTCATTAAGTGTTGTTGCTCCAATAAGTTTAAGCTTTCCTCGAGCCAATAATGGTTTAAGCATATTACCCGCATCTACAGAACCCTCACCACCACCTGCACCAACAAGTGTATGCAATTCATCAATAAACAAAATGATAGTACCTTCTTCTTTCTCCACTTCCTTTAATACTTCTTTCAGTCGCTCCTCAAATTCGCCACGAAACTTTGCACCAGCAAGAAGAGAACCCATCTCAAGGCCCAGTAACCGCTTTCCCTTAAGGGATTCTGGTACATCACCAGATACAATACGTTGTGCCAATCCTTCTACAATTGCAGTTTTACCAACTCCCGGTTCTCCCAAGAGAACAGGGTTATTCTTAGTACGACGAGAAAGTACCTGCATAACCCGTCGAATCTCCTCATCACGCCCGACG
>DCYW01000014.1 GCA_002331185.1 Patescibacteria group bacterium UBA2100
GGGAGAATACTGATGCGGAATTTCATGTTGTTGGGTCTGCTTGTATGCATCTCCTTTCCTCAATATGCATATGCGGACGAAGGCAGGGTTGTAAAAAGATCTATGGCGGTGGTTGCGTACGATGACTATTGGCTCGCTACTTGGGAGTTGGGAGTGCCCCCTGGAACAGATGCTCGATGGCAATATCGAGCATTAAAGAATAGTGAGGACATGTGCATAATCAGATTGGAAGCAGGGAACGAACGTTACAACACATCCATTCCTGGACAGAATCGATCACACGAAAGAAATGCCTCGTTTACAGCACCGAAAAATCCTGGGCGCTTTTGTTATTGACACATGTGCTATTCTAAGACATAGTGTTCAACAGAATATAGTGCACGTTATTCACAATACTCAACCTATGAAAGGGTGCAGACATGGATATGGAGAAAACAGGCCGCGTGCTTTGGATGTTCTCAATTGCAAGCAACGTTGGCAAGGTGCTGCTCTATTCTCTTGCGTTTACAACTATCGCGTATTACATTACACGAGACTTTGTGGTTCGAGATGTTGGGATTTTGGCTGCTTTTTGTCTTTTCTATGCACTCGTTAGTGTGCTTGGCGCAGTGCTCGCAATAACCGGAACGCGAGAACAAGTACGCGACGCGGCTCAGGTAATTCTGTCTATTTTTGTTGCTGGACTCGCTTACCAAGCAGTGCTTTGGTACTCAAGTGGATCAATTGGAACAGTGGGCGATTCTATGATTCCATTTTCACTGGTTGCGGCGGGATTTCTTGTACCAGTTTTGTCGACATTGATCACAAAATCCAACTAACAAAAAAACGAAGCACTCTAAGGCCTTCTGTGTGTACGCATAGAAGGCCTTATTCTTTTCAGATGCATCTTATGTGATATGCTTTTGTATATGGAAAAATTGTCCACACAAGAAAATATAAAAGAACACTCTGGAGCATTTAGTAAAAAGGCTCGAGAAATTCTACAAACCATAGATGGATTTAAAGAACTTCAAGATTTTGAACAACAAGAACTTGCGAAACACTTGGCTCGAGAAATCTATGGGTATCACCTACGCTTAGGTGCTGATATTGAAGAGTTGTTACAAGAACATATTCCTATAGATACATTCTTTAATTCTCAAAATGAAAATATCGCAGCTATCATTAGCTTTCATACATCCAAGATTGCAGCGAAATTAGCAGAGTAAACACATCGATAAAGGTTTAGTTTACTCGAATACCTATTCCGTACCAGTTGGCCACTTTTTATCTTTTCTCTCCTTTGCTTCATTACTGTTTTGATGATCCATAGAGGTAACTGTTTAGTTGTTAACTATTCCTACTATATAAGGGATGCAGTGATGTCAACGAATGAACCTGATTCCTATTTCAATGATACGCTTCTCTGTCTGCACTTGTTACATTGAGTGTGCATAACGCGCATTAAAGTTCATGTATAATTGGCAACATGACAAATGAAAATAATCACGACCACACAGCAAAACCATTTGGTGAAGGATTCGAAATTACTAAACAGACTCCAATAAAAAATTTGTGCTTCGACCATATAAACCTCCCATCGCACATCGACACACAAATTGAAAAAGAACTTCACGACCGAGCGGCGCGCATTGAAGATGAACTTCTTGAAGGATTCCACGCTATTCGTAACTTCCCTAAATCAGTCACATTCTTTGGTTCAGCGCGTTTTGAACCCGAACACCCATACTACAAAATTGCTAAAAATCTCTCCGCTCGTATTTGTAAAGAAGGATACGCAGTTATTACTGGAGGAGGACCAGGAATTATGGCAGCTGGAAACGAAGGTTCAAACCAATCATGTAGTCAGGCAGTGGGTTTTAATATCGAACTGCCAAACGAACAAACTATTAACGAACACGTAACTCACGGGGTTAATTTTCACTACTTTTTCACTCGTAAAGTATCGCTCTTTTTCTCGGCAGAAACATACCTCTATTTTCCTGGTGGTTTTGGTACACTCGATGAGTTCTTTGAACTCATAACACTCATACAAACACAAAAAGTGCCCGCAGTGCCAGTTCTTCTCGTCGGTTCAGATTTCTGGAATCCAATAATGGACGTAGTGGAAACTGTATTGCTCGACAAATTTAAAACTATTTCACCTGAAGATATGGATCTCTTTAAGATCACAGATGACGAGGAAGAGATACTTGAGACAATTAAAAAAGCACCGCTGCGCAACGAGTACAAGTAGATCACAATCCCACACAACAAAAAACACCCCGTTCGGGGTGTTTTTTGTTGTGTGGGCAGTAAGTATCTACATAGATACTTACGGAACTGGCTACATGTGTGAATTATCATCAAATGCATTCTCTTTCTTTCGTCGTGGTTCCCACTTCCATATTCGTTTTACTACAACCCATGCAACTTTAGCAAAAGCTGTTGCGAGAAGTACTAATAGCGCACCAAAAATGATGAGTTTTACTGCTGCAAGTACAAATGCCACAAGGCCAAGTGTAAGTGCAAGCGCTGTCTCGTTTATCTTGGCGAATACTTCTTGTACACGTTGCTTCCATTCGTCAGCAATTCGTTCCCCATCAACAAAGACAATCTTTGATACAGACACATTGAAACGTGCATATTCAATTTGCTCCTCTGTCTCGCCAAGACCTTTAGAGAGGCGGTCAATACGCTCTTGCGTGTTAAGCAATTGTTGTGTAAGTCTATCAATTGTAGAAATCTTATTGTTTATCACTTCAGACAGAGTTGCTGTGTCACCTTCTCGTGTTGCCTGTGCAATAAGATTATTAAAAGCAGATTCAGCTTGGTTAAGTGTTTGTGTTGTTGATTCTAATCGTCGCTCTTGCATAGCAAGTTCACTTTCACTGTATTCAATGCTCCGCTCTAGCGTACTTGTGTTTATGTTGAAATTACGCGGGTTAAGTGTTTGTAATATTTCGATGACGTCTTCTTCATATTCAACGTCTACACGAAATGTGTAATTACACCAGTCTTTACTCTTGTTTGAATTATCAAATACAACATACTCGAGTGATTTTAAATCACTCACTGCTGTACATGTTTCTTCAAATTTTCGCGTCTGGTAATGTACGCTATAATCCCGCCGTTCATAATCTTCTGCATCTGCCCCCCCTTCGTTATACACAGGAGGTAATGCAATGCGAGATTCTGCAAACATCATATCTTCTCCACCCATTCCAATAGCTTGTGTTGCAAAACTCTCTACGTTTGTGTCTCCTATATTAAAGACCTCCTTAAAACCCCCTGAAAATTCGTCAAAGAGTGTGATGTTGTTTGAATCGTACCTGGAATCATTCCCGTAACCAAAAACTCCTTTGGCAATAGTAGTAAGTACGCTTATTACAATAGAAAGAGCAACTACTATCACTACAATAGCTACCGCTGCTTTTACAATTGATGTAAGTGACCAATCAAAATGTATAATATTCTCTTTTAATTTGTGCATAAAAATTAGGTATTACTAATAGATACTATTAATTATATCACGCTCGCAAGTACGACCGTGTGTGTGATGACGAACTGTACTACCGTTTCTTACTTAATTGCACATACGTAAACTACTGATACACTAAGACTGTGCGATTTAAAACACTCCAAACCAGTCTCTTTATGTTCCTTCTGGCAACAGCCACGGCACTTTTTGGATGGCTTATTAGCGACTACATCACGCCGCTCTTCTGGGCAGTAGTACTTAGCATTCTTTTCTATCCACTACACCAACGCGTGTATAGCTACACCAAAGGTCGTGCTGCGCTTTCGTCACTCCTTACCATTGGGAGTATTCTTACCATTGTGATGATCCCACTGTACATCGTGGGCGCACTCGTAGCGAACGAAGCCGTTTCTTTGTACATTAATCTCACTCAAGGAGACCTCAGTTCCCTTACAATGCTTGCTACTATCCAAGATGCATTAGTACCGCTTGCGCAGTTTGGTATTGATGTAGAAAGTGTGCAAACAAACCTTGTTGCGTTCGCACAAAGTTTCAGCGCACAAATCGGTACCTATGCACTCGATATTGGACGCGCGACAGCAGGAACTTTTATTTCAATACTGTTAATGCTCTATATTCTTTTCTTCACACTTCGTGATGGAGAAAAAACCCTTGTTCGTATTATGCAAGCGCTGCCCTTAGGAGATGCGAAAGAAAAAATGCTCTTCGATCGATTTGTCTCAATAGTACACGTGATGTTTAAAGGGACATTCATTATTGCATTGGTGCAGGGAGCAATCGGTGGAATACTATTCATGGTTGTCGGGATAGAAAGTGCAGCTCTCTGGGCATTTGTCATGGGGCTCTTTGCACTTATTCCTGCTGTTGGTCCTGCACTTGTGTGGCTCCCAGTTGGGTTACTTCTACTCTTTGCAGGCTCTGTGTGGCAAGGTGTCACGGTACTGATTGTTGGGGCAACGCTCGTAAGTCTTATAGATAATCTTTTGCGACCGATTTTAGTAGCAAAAGAGGCTGCGATGCCTGACGTACTTATACTCCTTTCAGTGCTTGGTGGACTCACACTGTTTGGCATTGCAGGAATCATTATTGGGCCTGTAATTACTGCCTTTTTCCTTTCTATGTGGCAATTATTTGAGCACGATTACGAAAAAGAATTAAAGAAATTTGGGTAGCAATTCCAATTGCAGTGGACTTAACTGCATGGTATAGTCTTTGGACGCCCAAACAACCTTGCTAACGTATTGTGTTGTTTATCAGGGCGTTTCTTTACTTTAAATTACAAAACGGGTTCGTTGCAAGACTCCGCCACGCAAAGTGGTGGACACGAAAACGAGTTTTATCGGAGCTATGCTACCTAAAACGAGTTTGAATGTTCAATACAAAGCGTGGCGAAATCGCAGTAGAAGCAAGTTTTATAATTAAAAGCTTTACCTATAATGCAAGACGAAGTACGAATCAATGAAAGCATCCGCGTACCTGAGGTACGGGTTGTAGGAGCTGAAGGTGAGAACCTCGGTATTATGTCTACACGCGACGCTTTCAAGAAGGCACAAGAAGACGGGTTTGACCTCATCGAAGTCTCCCCTAAAGCTAAGCCCCCAGTCGCTAAAATTGGTGACTACGGTAAGTACAAGTACGAGCTAAAGAAGAAAGAAAAAGAAATTAAGGCTAAATCGCATGTTACAGAAACAAAAGTAACTCAAGTTAAGATTGGTACCGGTGAAGGCGATTTAAAACGAAAGGCAAACAAAGTTGGTGAATGGCTCAGTGATGGGCATCGTGTAAAAATTGACCTCTTTTTATGGGGTCGATACAAGTATATGGAATTTGCCTTCCTAAAAGAACGTCTTGAAAGATTCCTTGCAATCATTCCTGAATCGTTTAAGATAGCCGACGAAATAAAGAAAAGTCCGAAAGGGCTTACTGTAGTACTTGAACCAAATAAATCCGGTAAAAATACTGCTAAAAAAGAAAACAATGAAAACAAATAAATCATACGCAAAGCGCCTTCGGGTAACAAAAAACGGCAAGATTGTTGCACGTAAGCCTGGACAGAACCATTTTAATGCGAAAGCAAGTAGTGGTAGTAAAATGAATAAAAACCGCATGCAAACTATCACACTAACCAAGAAGGTTCTTGGGCGATTTCTACCAGGTAAATAGATAGTATATGGCACGAGTAAAACGAGGAACAACATCATTAAAAACACGTCGGAATGTACTGAAGCGTGTAAAAGGGTACCAATTTGGTCGCTCAAAGAAAGAACGACAAGCGCGCGAAGCTATTGCTCACGCTGGTAACCACGCATTCGCACACCGCCGAAAGAAAAAGGGAGACTTTCGACAGCTGTGGACAGTGAAGCTCAACGCAGCGCTCCGCCCTCTTGGAATAACCTATAGTCGCTTTATCGATGCACTCAACAAGAAGAACGTGTCACTCAACCGAAAAGTGCTCTCGCAGATTGCACACGAGCAACCAGAAACATTTAAACGACTTGTTGAAACGGTGAAATAAAGCCTCCGCTATTTAGACAGCAAAATAACACCCCTTTCTGGGTGTTATTTGTTTTGGGAGCTCTATACACTCAACTACTAAAGTTAACTTTAGTACTGTGAAATGAAGTAGGCTGCTGTTTACCAGTTGTCTCATACTTGATTGCCTGATTGAGCAAACTAATCAAACTAACTAAAAGAGCGATGAAGTAGCAATTATCGCGATTATAATCCACGCAATGTTTAGGGCAACAACTGGGTATGATTTTGTTTTTGCTGCCGAA
>DCYW01000018.1:0-15848 GCA_002331185.1 Patescibacteria group bacterium UBA2100
AAATAGAAAAAGGCAGCGTACTTTGCTGCCTTTTTGAACCATTTGTATAGCCAGCCACCTTTGCGATCATCTCCTTCTTCCAAAGTATCATATATTGGGAAGCCGATCCGAAAAAGCTCATCCCAGCGCGGATCTTTATCTGAAACAGGAGGAGATAGATAGTAGCGACAAAAGACCGCATGCCAATACTGTGGACAATAGCGATTTTTGTATAGGCACTCCTTGTGATGACAAGTGCCTCGTGATGCGAGAAGTACCTTTTCAATAGGAATATGCATGTGCCGCACCTTTTCATTTGAAGAGAACGTTCTAAAATCTAACTATACCGCAAGACATGCAGTAGTACAATGACTAAAGACTTGTTGAAAGATTATTAGAAAGGCATATTAGTACAATGCAAAAGAAAGATCTCAAAAAAATAAAACTTCCGGATGTTCCGGGGATCTATATATTCCGTAATGCAAGACGGCAGATTTTGTACGTTGGTAAAGCGACATCGCTACGAAGTAGAGTTCGTAGTTATTTTAATACTGATATACAAAGTAGCCGAGGGCCGCTTATTGTAAAGATGCTTGAAGAAGCCAGATCGGTTGACTGGGAGGAGACAGATTCTGTTCTGGAAGCACTTATTCTCGAGGCTAACCTCATTAAGAAACATCAACCCGACTACAACACGCGCGACAAGGATAACAAAAGTTTTAATTATTTAGTCATTACAAAAGAGAAGTTTCCACGCGTACTCGTTGTTCGTGGCAGAGACTTATTTTCAACATGGAAAGAGAAGGATATTAAACATCTCTTTGGTCCTTTCCCAAATGGAGGTGCGTTGAAAGAAGGATTAAAAATAGTTCGCAAAATATTCCCATTTAGAGACAAGTGTATTCCTGCTGAAGGTAGTAACTCGAAACCATGCTTTAACAAACAAATAGGGCTATGTCCTGGAGTATGTTCTGATGATGTTACCATCTCTGAATACTCTGAACTCATTACTCGCATAAAGCTCTTATTTGAAGGCAAAAAAGTACGATTACTTAAAGATCTCAATCGTGACATGAAAAAAGCTGCAAAAGAAGAGCGTTTCGAAACAGCTGGAAGCCTAAAACATAAAATATTTGCACTTACACACATCCAAGAAACTGCATTGCTTGGAAGCGACTATAAAGTGTCTTCAGGCGATGGCTCTGAAAGAATAGAGGCATACGACGTCGCGCATATCAGTGAGACTGCACGAGTCGGCGTAATGACTGTGGTACAAGAAGGTATGGCTAAAAAATCACAGTATCGAAAGTTCACTATTAAGACAGAAAAAATGGGGGATATAGCTGCGCTTGAAGAAATACTTCAACGAAGGTTTATGCATGTGGAATGGAAGTTGCCCACACTCATTGTTGTCGATGGCGGAGTCGCGCAAAAGAATGCTGCGTTGCGCGTACAGGCTGAATTTGGGTACAAAATACCAATAGCTAATGTAGTTAAGAACGACAAACACAAAGCCGATAAAGTTGTAGGTAATGCTGCTGTTATCGAAAAGTGGGAAAAAGATATTTTGTTAGCGAATAGTGAAGCGCATCGTTTTGCTATTTCGTTCCACCGTACAAAACGAAGGAAGTTACTGAGGTAATCATACTCCCAGTGTAATAGCCTAGCTTAAATATATGGACATCCGATGTCCATATATTTAAGCTAGGCGGTATTGGTATGAGTTCGTGTTAGAATCTCGATATGGAAATACAAGAAAATATACCTTTAAGGGAGCATACTACTTTCGAAATTGGCGGTGTTGCTAAATACTTTGTTATTGTGCGCTCAAAAGAAGAGCTTCAAGAGGCATTGGAGTACGCGCAGACAAAAAACCTCGCATTTACTTTTATTGCTGGAGGTAGCAATGTACTTGCTTCAGACAGTGGGTTTGACGGTTTGGTAATTAAGATGGCACTTGTAAAATACTCAATTGATACTGAGGGAAATGAAATACAGGCAGAAGCTGGAGTTTCACTAATGGAAGTTATTCACGCAGCGTGCAGTGCAGGACTCACTGGGATGGAGCCAATGTATGGCATCCCTGGAACTATTGGTGGTGCGGTGCGAGGAAACGCAGGAGCATTTGGTACTGAGGTGCTAGATGTAGTATCACACGTTACTGCTATTGATATCGAAAGCAAAGAGATACGAACTTTTACGAATGCAGAATGTGCGTTTGATTATAGGAATTCATTTTTTAAACGTACTAGTAAATGGATTGTATTGTCAGCGACTTTTTCTCTTATGGCGAGAGACCCTGAAGAATGCATAAAGAAAGCGAAAGAAATTCTTGCCACACGAAACGAGCGACAAATACAAAACATCCGTTCGGCAGGTTCATTCTTTATGAACCCGATTGTTTCCGATAAGCTCCAAAAAGAATTTGAAGATGAAAAAGGGACACCAGCTCGAAATGGACGAGTGCCTGCAGGTTGGCTAATAGAGAAAGCTGGATTTAAAGGAGTTGCGAAAGACAAAGCTGCGACAGGACAGCGTAGTTCCAATTATGTTATTAACCTTGGTTCGGCTACAGCTGCAATGGTTCAAGAGCTTACCCTAGAGATGCAAAAAAGTGTTGAAGAAAAGTTTGGGGTGAAGCTTGAGAGAGAAGTAACACAGGTGGGCTTCTAGTTGCAGTGTTGCACGTGGTACACTAGTGCCATGTCACGAATTAATGTTGGAGTGTTACGTGGTGGGCCTTCAAGCGAGTATGATGTATCTCTCGCAAGTGGAAATGCAGTACTTCAACATCTCTCTGAAGAGAGATACAATACGAGGGACATTTTAATATCTAAAGATGGGCAATGGAATTCACGAGGGATTCCACTTAGTCCTGAGCGGGCATTGAGAGGTATTGATGTTGCGTTCATTGCATTGCACGGAGAATACGGTGAGGATGGGCAAATTCAGAAGATTTTAGATGCATACAACATTCCATATACAGGTTCTGGAGTTTTTGGGTCTTCTGTTGCAATGGATAAAGGTAGTGCGCGCAAGCATGTTGGGAACATAGCGGGTGTTAAGATGCCTTGTTACTTTGTGCTTCATCGAGAAGATGTAACTGGAACACTCGCTGAAGCCGCTCAAAAAGTATTTTCGCAATTTGGTCCTTTATATATTGTTAAACCGCTTCGCGGAGGCTCTTCGGTAGGAATTGCTACGGCTGATTCTGTTTCTTCACTTGTGGGCGCATTAAAAGATGTGTTTGCAGTGACTGATGCAGTTATTGTTGAGCAATTTATAAAAGGAAGAGAAGGTGCATGTGGAGTGATTGATGATTTCCGAGAAGAATCTTTATATACTTTACCGCCTGTAGAAATTATAGTGCCTAACGGCAAGGGGCTATTTGACTATGAATCTAAGTACGATGGTTTAACGGAGGAAGTATGTCCTGCGAATTTTAGTGCTGCAGAAAAAGCACTCATGCAAAAAGCAGCACGAGAGGTACATAAATCACTTGGCTTAAACCACTACTCGCGCTCAGATTTTATTATTGCCCCTTCAGGCATATACTTCTTAGAGGTAAACACATTGCCTGGTCTCACACCTTCGTCATTGCTCCCAAAGTCACTGGAGGCGGTTGGAGTTGAGTTTCCTGATTTTCTTGACCATTTATTGACACTTTCACTCAAAAGCCATGGCCACACCCGATAAAGACGCCTTGCGCTCATTTTTGATGAGCGACTCAGTATGGGAATTAGACGCACAGGATAATACTTTGGTGCGGACTTTCGTGTTTCGTACATACAAAGAAGGGGTAACTTTTGCGAACAAGGTTACCGAAATTGCAGAAGAGCAAAATCATCACCCTCAAATTATTATAGACTGGGGAAGTGTCACAATAAAAACTACCACTCACGATGAAGGAAATACCATTACTGATAAAGATGTTCAGATAGCACAGGCTATCGATGCGCTCTAAATCGTTGAAATTATCGTAGATACTGTTAGAATATCCCAGTCGGGCCAGTAGCTCAGTTGGCTAGAGCGCCTCACTTGCACTGAGGAGGCCGGGGGTTCGAGTCCTCTCTGGTCCACCAAATAGAAAATACCCTACGTTCTTCGTAGGGTATTTTCTATTTGCTTGTGAATTTTTGTAGGACTCGAAAGGCGGAAGACCGCGTGCCAAAGCACGAAAAAGGTCTGATGAGCCCAGACCAGAAATACTTAGTATAATTAAACCTGAAAGGCGTAAATTCTACTTAGTAACTGGTAGTCGAGCCCTCTCTGATCCATATACAACGGCAAAGTCCCTAACGGTTTAGCTTACTAAGTTTTGTAGTTATTGAGGTGAAAAAGACTCGAAAGAAGTCACTGCTCTACAAGACGAGTGGAACACGTGCTTATCACCACAGGAGTGATTCAATTTTATGTCATTTTGATTCCTTAAAAATTTGATCTCAGCGACGGTGGGGTCACATTGCGTAGTATATTTGAGCACGCAGAGCACTTTTATCGTCACTGAACGTCATAAATTAGAAACTCCTGTGTGGCATTAAGTTATACGGAGAGTTTGTTGACAAAGTCATCATTACTCTCGGTATCATTATTGTATCGATAGGTCTATTGCGTGGATACCATATATACTCGCTCTTTATTCACCGCTGCCTGCTTCTCCTATCGAAGGCCTTATTGATTGCTATCGCGGCCCGCATTGCATTCTGTACACAACCACAAACTACTTTGTGTGGAACAGCTCTTAGTACATCCTGTATCATTCATATCTTCAATAATTCTGAAAATATAAAACTCCCACTGCCAAAAATATTAATTCGCGAGCGTGCTATTATACACATGTATGAATATATTCTTTTTACTTAGCGCAGGAATTATCGGCGTTGCACTTGGCGTGTACTTTGGGAAGGGAAATGATGTACCTACTACATTTTTAAACGCTCGTAAGCGAAAACGTTTAGACAAAATATTGACGTTGTATATAGATAACGATGAAATAACAAATGCTGATGTGCGAGAGCTACTCGATATATCGGATTCAACCGCAACGCGCTACCTCGATGAGCTAGAAACAGAAGGTAAGATAGAACAGATAGGTGAAATAGGACAAGGTGTTTTTTACCGCTCAATACAAGCCCGTAAGTAACGAATGCCTCAGCGAGTTGAGGCATTCGTTTTTTGACTTTTAAAAAAGAGAGTGCATACTTTGACAAGACTGGAGGCATAAAATGACTGTACTTGAAAAATACATCGTTGCCGCGATGGTAGTGCTTGCATTCGGACTTGTTGTAGGAACATGGCTTTCTCACAATTCTGAAAAAGCACAATCACTATTGTATGGCGTTGTTCAATAATGTAATCCTAGAGGAATTCTATCCTCTAGGATTATCTCATTTAAAATGGACAAATATGGAACGTATTTTAAGGATTTTGCAAGTAGTTTTTTTGATATGGGGATTGCAAAAAGTTTTATTTGTAGCACCATTATGAAGCACCGTGAGGTGCTTACCAGTTAACCTAAAACACCATGGACGGAGACACACAAGAAAACAACGGTGAAGGAATGGGAGAGGAAACTTCTTCAGAAGAAGCAACTGAATAACTCAATCTTCACCTCAGTGCCATACATTTTTCTTATGTATGCAAAAAACAAAATCCCGCTCAAGCGGGATTTTGTTTTTCCTGAATTCTGTCCACATTTGAGACTGATAGTCCAGGAATGTTTGGTGGACATGGATGTGAGCATCTTCAAACAATCATGCGCACTATATTTTTATGATTATACAAGACAAGTCAGATGCTCCAAGGGTTATCTACTATTGAAAACTATGTTATTCACGGCATGGGTTTCATTTTTAATACATGTTTTGCATCTTCTCTTTTGTTGCTATTTTTAGCCTTAACAGTAAAGTTATAATCTATGCAGGCAGTATTTTTAGTAGCAGGAGAAGGTACGCGGATGCGCCCTCTTACGTACCATGTTCCAAAACCAATGGCTCGAGTTGGTGGTAAAAATCTTGTAGAGCGCAATATTGATAATCTTCCGAAAGAAATAACCGAGATAATTTTTGTGGTTGGCTATTTGGCTGAACAAATCATGAATCACTTTGGAGATGAATATGCAGGCCGTAAGATACTTTATGTACGGCAAAAGAAGTTATTAGGCACTGCACATGCCCTTTCTTTGTGCCAAAAACATTTACACGGACGTTTTATAGTACTTATGGGTGATGACATGTACGGAGAAGAGGATATTAAAAATTGTTTGCAGTATGATTGGGCGTGGCTAGTGAAGAAAGTTCGTGGAAAATTTACCGGTGGGCGAATTATTTATGATACTAACGGACATGTCACTTCTGTAACTGAAGGTAAGCACAATGTAAAAAATGGGTTTGTTGGGACAAACCTTTTCGTTCTAGGAATGGAATATTTTAACTACCAAATGGTATCAATTAAGGACGGTAAAGAGTACGGACTTCCTCAAACTGTAGCTCAAGCTGCGCAGGATTTTCCCATAAAAATGATAGGTGCAAAAAATTGGGAACAAATTAGCGATATGAATGATTTAAAGAGATTACATACACGTATCTCTAAGGGACAATAATATCAATAAACAAGTGCCTTTTTAGGACTAAATGTCCGTTAGATGTGGTCTATTCCAGTAGTATTTCGTAATGTCTGTGCTTTCTTGACACCCTTTACTCATCAGCACTATAATCATAGTACTTAATGCTCTTTTTGTTCCTTTGGACACACGTATCAGGCGGAGATTATTTTTTAACCGAAACAACAATGAGTGTGCAATTTACTTCACTCGTGCAAACGCGCGGACTACAATTTTCTTTACCAATATGTTTGGCTGCATTATTGCTGCTTGTGCCAAGTTTTGTAAATGCTGATACAAACACACTACCTTTCGGCATTCTTGATCGCCAAGCATGTGGTTCTTTTAGTGTTGATATATATGGATATGGTGCGGGAATGATGCAAAACACAAATCCGATAGAAGTTACCGATCAGCGAGTAACTTATATTAGCGCTACAGAGAACTGTGCCGTGGTTCAATGGGAAAGTTCTAATCCTGCTGCTACACAAGTGATATTTGCAGAACTTGGTGATGAGCCAATAGCGATTGACACATCAATAGATCCAAATTTTGGATATCCTCAAGCAAGTACACAAAACAATGCCGGCATCGCTCAACACACTGCTATTCTCACTGGACTTGAGGCGGGAAAGGCATACTCGTACCGAGTTGTCACACGTGCACACCCAAGCGCACTACCAACAATAAGTGATCCGCAAGTTTTTATTGCTGGTCCGTACACAACTCCAACAGCTCAAACAGTACCCACCACTTCTCCTACGGCACCAATCCCTTCATTCGATACTCAAAAGCCTCCAGTAACACCAACCGTTACAACGAAGCCAGTAACTGTGGCTCCTTCAGTTATAGAAACGGAGAAAAAAGAAGACGAGGAAGAGGTTACTGTTCCGGCAGCTATTACTGCTGCTGCAGCAGCATTGGGAACAACTTCGCAAGAGGGAGCTCTGTGGCAAGCTATTAAAGGGTTCTTTAACCGCATAACTCCAGACATAAATCGTTTAAGTCTCTCCTCAAATATCGGTTTGTTTGAGAAGGATCGCTATATCATACCGACCCTTCTTTTCCTTGCTATTTTGTTCCTCATACAACACCTCGTTCTTCCGACATTGAGCATTAGTTTAAAGAACCCACTGCTCTACTGGCTTGTAGGGAGTATTGTTCTTGCGGTTCTTTCGTCAGTATTTATGCTGTATTATATAACGCTTGTGTCAATTGCGTTGTTTTTAGGTATTCTTGCGTGGTATTTATTGAAAAATATTTCCTATGAAGATGGTGTTCACGCTGGGCCAAAGCTGCTTGAAACAATCGGCGCAGACAAAAAAAGCTCCATGAAGAAAAAAGACACGAAATAGTCTGGAATTAGATACAGGCTATGCTACAATGCGCGCGCCTCTTTTGTAAAGAGGTAGTGACGACATATACACATGGAAAACAGCAATTCAGCAATTGAAAATGCGGCAGATGTTACGTATGCTGCACAAGAAACAGCGACGTACGCTGACTCTGGTATACATATTGCACTCGCAGCAGAGCAAGTAGGCGTATTCTTTGGCGTTCCAATAACGAATACACTCATCACAAGCTGGATTATAATGCTCCTACTTGCAATAATTGCCTTTTTTGTCGGACGAAATTTACGGGTAATACCTGGTCGCATTCAAACATTCTTTGAAGAAATGCTTTCATTTATGCTTGGATATATGGGGGAAGTATTGGAAGATACGAAACTCGCCCGGAAACTTTTTCCACTCATTGCGACCCTTTTCTTGTTCATTGCGCTATCGAATCTCTTAGAATTTACACCAGGTATCGGAAGTCTTGGTTTTGTTGAAAGCACACGTGACGGTGAAGTCTTTACCTCAGTATTGAGAAGTGTTAACACTGACCTGAATGTCACCCTTGCACTAGCGGTCATTGCCTTCCTTTCAATCGAGATAGTTGGTGTCGCCACGCTTGGCACATTAACCTACGCAAGTAAATTTTTTAACTTTAAATCAGTATTGGGATTTCTTGTAGGAATTATTGAATTGTTCAGTGAGTTCGCACGTCTCATTTCATTTTCGTTTCGATTATTTGGAAATATTCTCGCTGGGGAGGTCCTGATTGTTGTGATTGCTTCGTTTGTGCCGCTGTTTTTACCAGTACCAATGATGCTCTTTGAAGTGTTTGTTGGATTAATTCAGGCTGCAATTTTTGCACTACTCACACTTTTCTTTGTTAAGATAGCTATCACAAAACCACATTAGCCTCGATGTTGTCGGGTCTAATGTGGCTCTGTGAAAGTGGTCAGAGTTTTAATAGATAAATTTCATAATATATGGAACTTGAAGTAGCAAAAACACTCGGAATGGCACTTGCTGTTGGTCTTGGTGTTATCGGTCCAGGTATAGGTATTGGTCTTATCGTCGCAAAAGCACTTGAGGCGATTGGACGAAATCCAGAAGCAGCTGGAAAGGTAACTGCAACTATGTTTATTGGTATCGCCTTCACTGAAGCGCTTGCCATTTTTGCATTGGTTATCGCGTTTATCGTTAAATTCGTATAGTTTCCCGATTTTTGCCGTATTACTTCGTCGTTTGTTCGAAGTATTGCGCTCGAAGTATGTTTAAATACATCTTGCACAATACTTCTTACTCTTCTCGTAATACACCAAAAACCGAAAAACATTAAAATAATTAAAGTATGGAAGAAATCGCACGCGTATTTGGACTTAACTGGAAACTGTTTCTTGTACAGACAGTTAACTTTAGCGTACTTCTTTTAGTACTGTGGTATTTCTTATACCGACCTGTTCTCCAAATGATTGACGAGCGGCGTCAAAAAATTGAAAAAGGCGTAAAAAGTGCTGAAAAAGCAGAAAAACGTCTTGATGAAATTGAAAACGAAAGGGAAGGTGTGCTGAAAAAAGCAACGACTGAAGCCGGTGAAATACTTTCGACTTCAAAAGATCGCGCACAAGAGAAAGCATCAGAGATTGTTTCTGAAGCTGAAAACCGTGCTGATTCTCTTGTTGATAGTGCACAACAACGTGCAGAAGAAATGAAAGATCGCGCATTGCGTGAAAGCAAAGAAGAGATTGGTAAGGCAGCAATTCTTGCAGCTGAACAAATTCTAAGGAAAAAATAGTATGCCAATAGAGTACGCACACGCACTACATAACGCCCGTAAGAAGGCATCTACAAAAGACGAGGCAGCCAATTACGTTGATGCGTTAGTTGCAACCCTAAAGGAGTCTGGCAAATTAAAAGCGCTTCCTGCTATTTTGCGTGAATACCAAAGAATTCAAGTACGTAAGAACGCGCAGAAACCAATCCTTACACTTTCCACCAAAGAAGAAGAAGATGAAGCGCTTAAAGAATTAGAACAGCGGCTCGGAGATAAGGTGGGTGATGTGGCTATCGCAACGGATGAAAACCTAGTTGGTAGGTGGCGTTACGTAAATCATGACACGCTTTTAGATACGAGTTATAAAGCAGCATTATTAGAATTGTATCGCCGAGTCACCACAGTTTAATAGAAAATTACACACAGTATGGACACGTTAATTATTGAAAAAATCCAAAAAGAGATTGAAAAATTCGAGCATACAAGTGACGTTGAAAAAGTTGGTCGTGTTGTTCGAGTAGGCGACGGTGTTGCCGAAATTGAAGGACTACAAAATGCAGTCATGAGCGAAATGGTGCTCTTTGATGATTCAAGTGAATTGAGTCTTGAAGATGCGATGAACAAAAGTGATGCACTCTATGGTCTTGTGCTTAACCTTGAAGAAGATTCTGTAAAGGTTGTGGTGCTTGGTGATGTGGCACGCATTGGCGAGGGAATGCTCGTCAAAAGTACTGGGCGTGTGCTTTCTATTCCAGTTGGTGACGAACTTCTTGGACGCGTGGTAAACACACTCGCTGAACCACTCGATGGCAAGGGTGCTATCAAAACAGAAACTTTTGCACCCATCGAGCGTGAGGCGTACGGTGTGCTTGATCGTCAGTCAGTAGATACTCCATTGCACACAGGTATTAAAGCCATTGACTCTATGGTACCGATTGGTCGTGGACAACGTGAACTTATCATCGGTGACCGATTCACCGGTAAAACAACTATCGCTATTGATGCAATTCTCAATCAAAAAAATGAACCGGATGAAACCCGACCAATTTGTATTTATGTTGCTGTAGGTCAAAAAGAGTCAAAAACTGCACGTATTGTTGCACAACTTGAAGAAGCAGGTGCAATGGAGTATACAATTGTAGTTTCGGCTTCAGCTGCATCGCCAGCTGCACTTCAATTTCTTGCACCATTTGCAGGGGCAACGATTGGTGAATACTTTATGGACTCTGGACGTGACGCTCTTGTTATCTACGATGACCTCTCAAAACAGGCTGTCGCGTATCGTCAACTTTCACTACTGCTACGCCGACCACCAGGACGAGAAGCATATCCTGGAGATATTTTCTATCTGCACTCACGGCTACTTGAGCGTGCAGCAAAATTGAATGAAAAAAAGGGAGGTGGCTCACTCACTGCACTTCCTATCATTGAAACACAAGAAGGTGATGTGTCTTCGTACATCCCAACGAACGTAATCTCTATTACTGACGGTCAAATATTCTTAGATGCCAACCTCTTCAACAAGGGAACTCGACCATCAATTGACGTTGGAAATTCAGTATCACGTGTAGGTTCTGCTGCGCAAACTAAGGCTATGAAGTCGGTAGGTGGTTCTATTCGTATCGAACTCGCACAGTTCCGCGAACTTGAAGCCTTTATGCAGTTTGCACAAGATCTTGATGAAGCAACAAAGCAACGTATTGATCGTGGTCGCCGAATGACTGAACTTCTCAAACAGCGTAACGGTGAGCCGCTTTCTTTTGAAAAGCAGGTGGTATCTATTTATGCTGGTATAAACGGTCTCTTTACTGATGTTGAAGCAGAAAACGTAACCAAAGCAGAGGGTGTATGGCTGGAATACATGGATGGACAACATAACGATCTTCTTACTGCTATTCACAAAAATGGAAAAATTGAAGACGAAATAAGTGAAAAACTAGATAAAGCAATGACAACCTTTAAGGGGGCAAATACTGATCTCTTTACCGTTGGTGAATAATACGTATGGCAGGTCTTAAACAGATAAAATTAAAGAGACAATCGGTAATAAAAACGCGGCAAGTGACGCGTGCCATGGAAGCAGTATCTGCGGTTAAGATGCGCAAAAGCCAAGAGCGAGCTCTCGGTGGACGTGCCTACGCTACAGGCGCATTGCGCATTTTGAATCACGTTACAAAAGCTGTCGGACTTTCCTCGCACGCACTGTTTCAAGAGCGTACAGAAGGAGCAATTGGTTTGATTATCGTAACCAGCGATAAGGGTCTTGCCGGTTCGCTTAACAGTGCCGTCATAAAAAAAGTTGACGCTTTCTTAAAAGCATCTGAACATCATGAGACTGAGAAAGTATTTATTTGTATTGGTCGTCGAGGGTATGACTATATTCAGAATCGCGACTTGAAAGTAATTCACTTCGAAGAAAACAAAAAAGATGACTTCACAGAAGTTGATATGGAACGAATAACTCAAGCGGTACTGAAAGAATACGAAGATAACGCGCTGCGCTCTTGGGAAGTTGCGTACACAAACTTTCAATCTACTTTTGAGCAAGAAGCGGTGACACGTCAATTACTGCCATTACATACCGACTCTCTTGAAAAAGTCATCGCGGGCATAACTCCCAAAACGGGTAAATATTCTGAAGAAGAAGTATCTAAAAAATCTTTTGCGTTTACCGTAGAGCCAAGTGCTGATGAAATTCTGGATGCCATTATTCCAAATTTAGTGAATATATTTGTATACCACACACTGCTTGAAACGAAGGCCTCTGAGCACTCAGCACGTATGGTTGCCATGAAGAACGCAACTGATAAGGCAACTGAATTGAGTCACGAACTGATGCTTAAATTTAACAAGGCGCGCCAAGCAGTTATAACCAGTGAGGTAAGTGAGATTACTAGTGGTATTGAAGCAATGAAATAAACAACATGCCAGAAAAACCAAAAAATAAAGAAACAATTGCTCAGCTGAAAAATCTCTTGGAGGCAACTGACGCACATAGGGGGGTATTCGAAAGAATGGTTAAGAGGATAGTTTCTGCACGAGCTGAAACAGAAGTAAACACTGAAACATCGAGAAAAATAATTGTGAGTCTTGAGACTTTTGCTCTCGACGCAATTAGTGCACAACCTGCTATAAGCTCTAAGGCACTAGAGGTTGCCTTACAACAAGCCACTGATGTATATCTTGAAGAACATATTGGAGAAATTATGGAAGAAAATGAAAAGCTAAGACGCTCACGATTAGAGGAATTTATTAGAATTATAGCACCACATTTGAAATCACATTGGGGAAAGTGAGGCAATTAGCACAAGAATAACATTACAAAACATTAAACAAATTATTATGAACACAGGAACAATAAAAGAAATCATCGGGCCGATTGTAGACGTACACTTTTCAGAAAATCTACCAGCTATTCAGAACGCTCTTGAAGTAAAGCGTGGAGATGGGCGAGTGGTACTTGAAGTTGCACAACATCTTGGACTCGACCGAGTGCGGTGTATCGCCATGAGCGACACTGCGGAACTTTCTCGTGGTATGGAGGTGATCGACACAGGAGATGCAATTTCTGTTCCTGTTGGGAGTGAAAGTCTTGGACGAATGTTCTCTGTTCTTGGTGATCCAATTGACGGCAAAGGTGAAGTAAAAGGAGAACGTCGTGGAATCCACCAAGCGCCGCCTGAATTTTCTGAACAGCAAACTAAAGCCGAAGTATTTGAGACAGGCATTAAAGCTATCGACCTTATGACACCCTTCATTAAGGGAGGGAAGGTTGGACTCTTTGGTGGAGCAGGAGTTGGTAAAACAGTTTTGATTCAAGAACTTATTCACAACGTTGCATCTGAACACGGTGGGCACTCAGTATTTGCCGGAGTAGGAGAGCGTGTGCGAGAAGGAAATGATCTCTACCATGAAATGAATGAATCTGGTGTGCTTGATAAAACAGCACTTGTGTTTGGCCAGATGAATGAAGTGCCAGGAGCCAGAGCTCGCGTTGCACTTTCTGCCCTCACGATGGCTGAAGCATTTCGTGACGAAGGAGGCAAAGACGTTCTATTCTTTATGGACAATGTGTTCCGTTTCGTACAAGCAGGATCAGAAGTATCATCACTTCTTGGCCGTGTTTCATCAGCTGTTGGGTACCAGCCAACGCTTGCTGAGGAAATGGGGCTTCTTCAGGAGCGTATTACTTCAACAAAGAGTGGTTCTATCACATCAGTACAAGCGGTGTACGTACCGGCTGACGACCTTACTGACCCAGCACCTGCCACAACGTTTGCTCACCTCGACTCAACAGTAGTACTCAGTCGCGCGCTTGCGCAGCTTGCTATTTATCCTTCAATTGACCCGCTTGAATCTGCATCGACTGCGCTTGCACCTGAAATTGTAGGTGAGGAACATTATAGAGTTGCTAATGAAACAAAGCGCGTACTTCAACGATATAAAGATTTACAAGACATCATTGCGATACTTGGTATCGAAGAACTTTCTGATGAAGATAAAACTCTCGTTTATCGTGCACGAAAAATTCAGAAGTTTCTCTCACAACCATTCAGCGTTGCGGAAATCTTTACTGGAAAATCTGGCCAATATGTGTCGCGTGAAGAAACTGTTCGTGGATTCGGAGAAATACTCGATGGAAAGCATGACAAAGTAGATGAGCAAGATTTCTACATGAAAGGAAGTATCGATGAAGTTCTTGCGGTAGGAAATCAATAATTTATATGTCTATGTCAGATAAATCATTTACATTACAAGTAGTTACAGTTACTGACTCACTTTTCGATGGGCACGCAACAGAACTACACGCCAAAGGATCTGATGGGCAGCTAGTTGTTCTTGCGCACCATGAACCATTCATTACTCGTATTGAAAAATGTACCCTGAAGATCGTTCCTACAACAGGAGAATCACAAGAATTCCCAATTCTAAGCGGCGTGCTTGAAGTTGCAGACAACAAAGCGGTGGTGTTATGCTCAAAGGGTGAATAAGTTGTTTCAGAGAAAAATAGAAGATTTTGTGTGTGATTATTGTCATGCACACGTTTCAGGCAATGGATATACGAACCATTGTTCACACTGTTTGTGGAGCAAGCATGTCGATGTCTACCCAGGAGATAGAGCAGCAGAATGTGGAGAACTTATGAAGCCTATTGAAGTGCTGCAAACAGGTGGCTCGTACATACTGTTACATGAGTGTATACGGTGCCACTATGTTAAGAAAAATAAATTAGCACGAGATGACAACACGGAGGCAGTTATTGCCCTTGTTCAAGAAATAGCAAATAAATGAATACTCACGATCTAGTTTACGTAGTACATAAACGTGTTGGCCAAACGCCATTGCAGGCAATTGAAGCATCGCGTATTGAGCGTACTATTGCTGAAGGTATCCCGATGGCTTACGCTGGAAGACTCGACCCAATGGCAGAGGGAAAATTGTTAGTGCTTACTGGGAAAAAATGTAAAGAGATTAAAAAATATTGGGACTTAGATAAGGAATACAAAATATCGGTAGTTCTTGGGTTATCGAGTGATTCGCATGACGTACTTGGTCGTCTTTCATATTCTGCTAATCCACTTAAAGCTATTGATGCAGATACAATTAAAAAAACTGTTCAAAATTTTAAAGGCGCGTACAGTTGGCCATATCCCGTACTTTCATCTAAGCCAGTAAAAGGGAAGCCTCTATTCCAATGGTTTCTTGAAGATAGACTCGGTGAAATTGAAATTCCAGAATCAAAGGGAACTATTTTTAATATAGAATTAGCAAATATACGGACAGCGACTCCGAAAGAACTGAAAAAGCGTACACTCGAAAAGATTCACGCACTGGCAATCGTGACTGACGAATCAAAGCGCTTAGGACGTGATTTTAGGCGTCATGAAGTGATAGATTCGTGGAACACGTGGTACAAGACAGATGCACAGCCATTACAGGTACTCGATATTACCTGCATTGCAAGTTCAGGCACGTATATGAGGACACTCGCTTATGAGATTGGAAAGAAATTGGGTACGAGCGCTTTGGCACTTGAGATACATAGAACAGAAGTAGGGAAGTACGCACAGTTTGGACCTTTTAAATTCTGGCGCAAAAAATACTAAAAAATATGGACATCGGATGTCCATATTTGTAAACATGTACCTCACTACGCAGT
>DCYW01000018.1:16230-43722 GCA_002331185.1 Patescibacteria group bacterium UBA2100
ATAAGCATCTCATTAAATTAAGTGATATGGAGTGCTTCTTTATGTATAAACATAGGCTCGAATCAAACCTATCGATGTATCGACAGATGGTGTTTAAAATAGATTTTGAATACCTCAGTTTACTGAAATATTTTATGTATGATTGAAATTGGAGCGCCAAACGCCTCAATTGACTGAGGCGTTTGGTAAAAACTCCACTGTTATGGGATTTTTACTTTTCTACTCTTCAAACTTTCCTGGCCAGCGTGCGTAAATTGAAGGGACCAAAAGCAAGGTAATGATAGTTGCAAAAGCCAAACCAAACATCAAAGCATACGCCAACGGTACCCAAATTGCTGCAGCAAAGAGAAGCGGAATAACTCCAATAACTGTCGTAAGTGCAGTGAGCAATACAGGACGCAATCGAGAGGTTGTCGCATCGACAATAATCTCATTAACCGACTTTGTAGAACCATATTTCCGCCGTTGTGTGTTAATGGTATCTACAAGAATAATAGAGTTGTTGACCACAATACCTGAAAGTGCAATGAATCCCATGATTGAAGGGAAGGAGAGTGGGCTGCCAGTAATCATTAGTCCTCCAAACACTCCAATAAGCGATAGCGGGACAATAGCGAGTACGTAGAGAGCATAACGGAAGGAGTTAAACTGCAACACGAGAATCGCAAACATGCTCACCATCCCAATAATGAGCGCTACGAACATATCTTTGAACGATTGGTCAATCTCCTCACTTTCTCCACCAACCGACACAGAGACGCTTTCTGGAAGTACGTAATTTTCAATTTTTTCTTTAAACTCTGTTGAAATTTTTACCGCATTTCCATTCTCAGTCAATCTACTTGAGACTGTAGCAATGCGTTTCCCATCATCATGAAGAATTGCTGAACGACTAGGCTGAACTGCTACTGTCACAAATGATGAAAGGGGAGTCGCACCACTTTGAGTTGCCACTTCAATTTGCGCCAGTGTATCTATTGTTGTTTCATTTGTTGCAAATGCGTCTGCACCGTCTTGTGTATCAAGTGCAAGGCGAGTAATTACATCAATATCATCACCGAGCTGTTTAATCTCCGTTGCTTCCTCACCATACAGAGCTGCACGAAGAGTTGTTGCGATAGTTCCAATACTTACTCCTTGAGCAATTGCCTCGGCTCGATTAATGCTGAATACGAACTCATTGGTGTTATTTTTTGTGCTTGATGTAATGTCAGTAGTACCAGAAATTTCTTCGAGTACTCGTTCAACGATAGTTGCAGCTTCTTCTAGATCAGTAAGGCTCTCTCCTGAGAGGGTAATCGTCACTGGAGCAAGTGATGGAGGACCATCACTGAGCTGATCGACACGCATTTGGGATGTATGAATTGCACTGAGTTTACCTCTAATATCATCGATGATCTCGGTACTTTCTCGCTCTCTATCTTCATCGAGTGTAATAAAGATATTTGCAAAACGAGCGTTTGCAGACGAGCCACCTGTGATGTTTCCAAATGCGCTGGTGCGTCCTACCGTTGTTACAAAAGAGGTTGCTTCAGGAATGGTGTAGAGAATTTCTTCAGCTTTACGGATTTCTAAATCAGTCCGCTCGAGAATGCTTCCTGTTGGTAATTCAGCCTCAATGAAAATCCAATCGGAATCAGTATCTTCAAAGAAGATAACGTTCACCGCACCAGTTATTGGGAGCGATAAAGACACTGCAAATAGAGCAAAGAGCGTCACGATGATTATATTTTGGGATTCGCGACTTGCAAGAAATCGGGTAAGGCGCATTCGGTACCATTCTTCAATTCTATGCACAACCCCATCACGTGTGCGGCTTATTCGAGCGCCGAGCTGTTCATGTACATTGTGCTTTATTCGTGTACGTGTCGTGGGAAATAGCGGACCAACCCACATTAACATGAGAATAAAGTTTCCAAAAGAAGATATTGCTTTACCAATCGAGCTTCGTTCTACAATTACTTCTTCGTGGAGAGATTCTTGTGTTGTTGGTTTATTTCGACGCAATAATTTTGTTGCGAACATTGGTACAAATCCAAGTGCCACTAACAAAGATGAAAGAAGGACAAAGATAATAGTAAACGGAATACTTTTTATAAATTCTCCGGTAATACCTGAAACCATCAGTAATGGTGCAAATACTGCAATGGTCGTCATGGTACCTGCGGTTAATGGAACATGAAACTCGCGAATGACATCGAGTGCTGCACGTGATTTTATTTTTTCACGCTCTTTGTTAGATTCACCTTCATGCGATTCGAGTTTGTGGAGACGGCGGTTTATACCTTCAACAATAACAATTGTGGAATCAACAATAATACCAATAGAGAGAATCAAAGCAAAAAGACTTACGAAGTTTAACGTGTTTCCGGAAGATTCAAGTCCAATAAATGCTGTAAGAAAGGAGAGAGGGATAGAAATTGCAGCAATGAGCGCTTCGCGCCAACCAACGGCAAGCAACAACACAATAGTGACCAATAGAACTGTTTGTAAACCACTACGGGTAAGAGTTGTAAGGTCGTCTTGCAAGAGTTCACCGTTGTCGAACACTACATGCACCTGCATACCCTCAAGCAACCCGCCCTCTTCTTGAAGCTCAGCGAGCTTAGCTTGTACATCTTTACTCACTGTGGTGATCTTTGCACTTGAACTCTTAAATACATCAAAAGATACTGACTCGATTGATGGCGCCCCATTTATACTTGTACGACTATACGTTGTCGGTTCTTGACGACCATCAATAATGCGTGCGATGTCACGAACATATACTGGCGTACCTCCAACAGAGAGGATAGGGATATCAGCAACTTCTTGCGTGTCAGTAATGTCGCCAGCCAAACGAACAGGAAACTCAGCGTCGCCTAATTGAATATTTCCAACAGGCAGTGCAACGTTTGCAGCAGAGATTGCACGAGTTACATCAGTTATCGTGAGACTTAACTGAGCAAGGGCATTTCGGTCGATAACCACAGCTACTTCGCGTTTTTCAACTCCTCCAACACTGACTGAAGAAACTCCACGTACTTTTTCTAGTTCATCTGCGGCATCTTCGCCAAGTTGGTACAAAAGCTCTTGTGGAATAGTGGCAGAGAGCGTTGCAGTAACAACTGGTTCTGATCCAAATTCAATTTCAATGATTCGAGGGTCAAGAGCCTCAGTTGGTAATTCATTTTTAGAAATATCTATTTGGTCACGCACATCACTAATAGATTTCTTGATGTCAGCACTTGCTTCAAACTCAATAGTGATACTCGATACGCCCTCACTTGAATTTGAAGTGATGTTACGGACATCACTCAGACTATTTTTTAGAGGCTCTTCAAGAACATTCGTGATAAGTTTCTCAACATCTTCAGGTGAAGCACCAGGTAAGACAGTCGAAACAATAGCGATAGGTACATCAACCTCTGGTGCTGATTCCTTTGGAATATCAACTATTGCTGTTATTCCAAGAAAGAGTATCGCGAGAATAAGAATAATCGCAAATCGGCTGCGTTTCGTAAAAAAACTCCAAACGTTATACATATATCTGTTAGTTAGAAACTATTACAGTCGTACCCTCAGTGAGACCGCGTGCATCAAGTACGATTTCTGTATTGCGATTAATGCCACTAACAATTTCGATAGATGATTGCACAACCGAACCAAGTTTTACTGGCATTGATTCAAGGATATTTTCCTCATTTACTACAAACACAAAAGCATCGTCTCCTACAAGCTTAAGAGAAGATATTGGCACACGAATACTTGCATCGTCTTTACTGATGTCTTGGCTTGCAAGATTAAGGAATTCCACCGAAACGCGCGAACCGTGAGTAAGCGGCACACTCTCAGCAACAAGTGCGATGCGCACCTCCACCTGACGCTTAACGGGATCAACCCCCGGAGCAATACTCGTAATAACACCTTCATGTTTTCTGTTTATGAGCGCACGTCCACCAACTGCAATGCGATCAATTGTGTTTGGAGCGACAAATGTTTCTATTTCGAGCGCATTATCGTTTGCCACAAGTCCAATGTCTTGGAACGAAGTTACGAAATCACCCTTATCAATAGTAAGGATAGTAACAATGCCAGTTACTGGTGCTCGCACTCGTGTGTTTTCAAGTTGTGCAACGGCTTGCGCGAGCGTTGCTTGAGCTGACTCTAGTTGGGCCTGTGCGACGGCTACATCTTCCGGTTGCGCTCCTGTGATACCCTGCGATTCATTTTCCTGTGCTACAGTTAGCGCTGTTTGTGCAGCATTTAAAGCACCGCGCGCAGCTGAGAGTGAGGATAATGTACCAAGAATACTTGTTCGCGCAGCAGAAGCTGTCGTCTTATAGCTTGCAATAGTTGTCGTAGTAATTGATGCAGTGGGCACGGCACCATCAAGTGCTGAAATAACATTGTCGAGCATACTTTTAATTTCAAGCATCTCCTTTTCCAATACGTCGATTTCTGTCCGCACCTCTGCATTCGAGAGTGTTGAAACATCTTCTGAAGCTGCAGCATGGCGATTAATAGTGTTTTCCAAGATAAAGCGCCCGTGTTCTGCTGCTATCGCCTGTGAGCTGTTTGTTGAAACAAACATAAGCTTTGGGTTTGCGCCGTCGGGATTGCTAAAGAATACATCGATACCGCCTGAAAAAGCTGTATCACTTGCTGCATATGCGCTCAGTAAAGTATTACGAGCTGAAGCTGTCGTTTCATTCATACTCTGTAGTGCACTTGCAGTATTTGCTTTAAGGACTGCAAGTTGTTCGTCGCGAGTACCGCCTGAGATTTTGTTAAAGCTTGCTGTAGCTTGTGCAACAGTCGCTTGTGCTTGTGCAACACTTGCACGTTCTGACGCATTCTCAATTGAGGCAATAATAGTACCCGCCCGAACTTGTTGTCCAACACGCGCATTCACGCTTGTGATCACACCAGCTCGCTGTGCGCGAAGATCACCTTGTGTTTGTGATTGCACCTCTCCAGTCGTTTCAAGAACAGACTCGAGTTGTGATACCAGACCAGCAGGGGAAGTAGTTACTTGGCGAGGGATAACAACAGTTTCTGAATCCGCACCGGAATTTACTACACTCTTACCGATACCAAAACCAAGGAAAATAACGATAATAAGAAGAGCTATGCCGGTTCGCTTTGTAGAATAACGTCTTACAAAAGCTCGAGTGTGCGGCATTGGCATTGTGGTATAAGCGGAAATGATTACGTGACCAAGATCGCCTAGCTTTCGTCGCAGAGTTGAGAATGAAATCATATAGGATGATGGTTAGTATAAGTTTTGATAATTATGTTCCGTGTATAGTGCGTTTAATTGTGAATCTCGTCAAGGAATTATTGCGTTGTACCACTTTTTCTATACAATGATTTAAATACACATTAAAACGAACTAATAATACACTATTATGTTGAAAAATTTTCTTGTTAAGAAGTTGATGAAGTCTCAACTCAAAAACATGCCAAAAGATCAAGCCGACATGATTGGCGCGATGATTGAAAAAAATCCAGAACTCTTTATGAAAATTGCAAAAGAAGCACAGCAGCTTGTAAAGGGTGGAAAAGATCAGATGGCAGCGATGATGGAGGTAAGTAAAAAATACCAAAAAGAACTACAGCAATTGATGTAGTTATTTGACAAGTACACTCAAATGTTCTTTGTTGTGAAATAGTGTTGACAATTTTTTCTCATTTGATATCTTGTGCGAACGGTAGTCAGCTTGCTGATTGCCGTACTGGTGACTACTTCAAGTCTTCGGACTCGAAATGGCCACCATGTAGGTCGACTCTTCGGAGTTGATCTACATGGTGTCCGTTTCAATCTTTTGACCTTCGGGGATAGGGAAAGAAATGAACACCAATGAAAAATGTCTACTTCGGTAGGCGTTTTTCATATCTGAGTACTAAATGAAATAATAATTTAAAACCCGGACATTGTTGTCCGGGTTTTTCGCATTTTGAAGATGAACTAAGGTCGTCGAGAGCCGATTGTACGACCAGTACGTTGAGCATACGTAGCCTTAAGGCCAGAACGTCCATTTTTTTTGTAACCAGCAATCCATCCATTGAGCTCCTCACTGGTGATATCGTACAGTTTTTCTACATCTTTCTGAGATATCCGCCTATCAATGATGGCGCGCACGACTTTTTCTTTCAAAAAAGCGGACCACCGCCTAGTGTCAAGTGCTGGAAGATCTAAATCTTTGGTGCTATGAGTAGTACGTACCGCATTTTGAGTCATCAGCTAATTCCTTCCCAAGAGCCTACTTTGAGTATATGATGACGCGCATAATTTGTCTAATAAAAAACAGTATTTTATGTCACTTTCAATCGGTATCGTAGGGCTTCCAAACGTTGGAAAATCGACGCTCTTTAACGCACTTACTAAAAAATCGGTTACTGCAGCAAACTTTCCTTTTTGTACTATTGATCCATCAGTTGGCGTTGTTGCCGTACCAGACGCACGTCTCGACCAGCTCGCAGCAATGTCGGGTTCAGAAAAAACGCTACCTGCTATTGTTGAATTTGTAGACATTGCAGGATTGGTGAAGGGGGCTTCTGAAGGTGAAGGACTTGGAAACCAATTTCTAGCCAACATCCGTGGAGTAGATGCAATTGCGCACGTTGTACGTGTTTTTGATGATGTCGATATTACACATGTTCACGGTGCTGTAGACCCTATGCATGATATTGATATTATCAACCTTGAGCTTGTTCTTGCCGACACTCAAACTGTGGTAAAACGTCTGAGCACTATTGGGAAAGATGTTAAAGCTGGAAACAAAGAAGCTGTGATTCTGCAAAGCGCATTAGAGAAATTGCTTGTGACTCTTGAATCAGGGAAGCTCGCACGCGCCGCCCGTCTAGATGAAAAAGAACTTGTACAGGTAAAAGGATTGCAACTGCTGACAATGAAACCTTTTATGTATGTGTTGAACAGAAAAAGTACGGGATTTAACGTACATGAACAACCAGACGAACGCGGTATTCAACTAAAGAGTTTCCTTGAAGACGCAGGGGCATACTGGGTAGAAGTTGATGCAAGCGTTGAAGACGAACTCAAAGATGTTCATTGGGATGACGCACAAGAATTTCGGCGAGAATTTGGGATCATTGAAAGTGGTGTAGATGAATTGATTAGAACAGGATATGCGCTTCTCAATCTCATTTCATTTTTTACTACTGGAGAAAAAGAAACACGCGCATGGACAGTCGAAAAAGGAAGTACAGCGCCAACTGCTGCTGGAGTGATTCATACTGATTTTGAGAAAAAATTTATTCGGGCAGAAACTACCTCATGGCAAGAGCTTCTTGAAGCTGGTTCATGGAACTCAGCAAAAGGAAGCGGAAAAGTACGTACAGAAGGAAAAGAGTATCTTGTACAAGATGGTGACGTGATTGAATTTTTACACAGCTAACCGCTTTACGAAAAAATCTTAGTATAGTCTAAGTAGGTACCAAATAGACATGGAAGGAGTGCAAATGTACTACGCACTTGTAACAGGTTTGTTTGTTTTGGGTCCTATGTTTCTATGGCGACACATGAATAGACATGCCCTTGATCCAGAAAAAACTTGAATGACTTCAAATTGGATGCTAGACAAGTTTTTTACAAAGGTAAAGGGCCGTATCCTATCGTCGCCATGAACTCTGGTAACCACGAAGGGCCCTATATTGTTCAAAGGATAACAAAGAACAAGAAAGGGGTTCAGCAGGTGCCCACATACCGTTTTGCGGGCAGGGGCTACAGACGGGGAGAAAATTAGAACAAGCAGCTCCATTTCAGAGCTGCCCGTCTTTCTATATACGCACAATAATGTACTATATATACATTACTGCAATAACTAATTTAGTATGAACGAACGTATAAAAGCAACGCCAAAAGACTTTTTCTTATGGCTTGGCGCAATGGTTGCTCTCTATCTTTCAGTCGGGAGTGTTGTAGCTGTAACATTTGAATACATTGAACGACTTGTGGGCAGCTCATCTATTATTGGGTACGATCCTTACTCAGGTGGAATGCAATTCGCAATAGCGAGCCTTATTGTTGTATTTCCTGTATACATCATTCTCACTCGAATACTCAATCAAGATATTCGTAGAAATCCAGAAAAAAAAGAACTCTGGATACGTCGTTGGTTAGTATTTCTTACTGTATTTCTTGCAGGACTCGCGCTCGTCATTGACCTTATCGTTTTGCTATACACATTCCTAGGAGGTGAGCAGCTTACTGCAGCATTTTTACTTAAAGTAGTTACAATCTTTGTATTGTTCGCTGGAATCTTCTACTATTACTTAAAGGATATTCACGGGTACTGGGAGAACAATGAAAAGCAATCGAAAATGGTTGGTGGAGGTGTTGCGCTTGTGGTTCTCATGACAATTATCTCGGGATTTGTGATTATGGGCTCTCCTGCAACACAACGTGCATTACGCGAAGACGACCAGCGCATACGTGATTTGCAAGGCATCCAATCACAGGTGACTGAATACTATCGAACAACAGAAGAACTCCCAAATTCCCTTGAAGACTTGAAAGACCCCCTTGTTGGCGCATATATCCAAAATGATCCAGCAACTGGAGAACCATACGAGTATACAGCAACGGGCAAACTTACGTTCGAATTGTGTGCCACCTTTGCACTACCGCTTCCTGAATTTAACGAAAAAGGAATCGACCCAAGTGACTGGCGTGTTCGTGATTTGCAGCAAAAAGCTGAGGATTGGGGGCACGGCGAGGGGCGTACCTGTTTTGAGCGAACAATCGATCCAGACCGTGTAAAACCATACAAAGAATTAAACGAGGCGCTTCGATTCTAGTCGTCACCACAGTGTTTAGAAAAACAGCCGTTTGCACGGCTGTTTTTCTTTTCCAAATAAGAACCTATGCTACTATTAGCCACAAATGAGAAAATACGATCACACAAAAATTGAAAAGAAATGGCAAAAACAATGGGAAGTTCTAAACAGCAACGCTATCGATAAGAACGACACATCAAAGGAAAAATTTTACCTCCTTGATATGTTTCCGTATCCATCGGGCGACGGATTACACATGGGACACACCGAAGCATATACTGCTAATGACATCTTCTCGCGCTACAAAAAAGCGAAGGGATTTAATGTACTCCACGCTACAGGATTGGATTCTTTCGGGTTGCCAGCTGAGAACTACGCGATTAAAACAGGTACTCACCCAAAAGAAACAACTAAAACTAATGCAGAAAATTTTCTACGCCAATGGCAATCACTTGGTATTGATTATGACTACAATGATGCGATTTTTACTTCTGATCCGAGCTATTACAGGTGGACGCAATGGTTATTCTTGCAGTTTTATAAAAACAATTTGGTATACAAAAAAACTAACACGGTAAACTGGTGCGAGTCTTGCAAAACAGTGCTTGCAACTGAACAGGTGGAAAATGGCTTGTGTGAACGATGTAAGAATGACGTGGTACAAAAACCTATTCCTAGCTGGTTCTTTAAGACAACTGAATTTGCTGAAGATTTAATTAACGGACATGAAACTATTGATTGGCCTGAAGCAACTCGGAAAAATCAGATAAACTGGATTGGCAAAAGTGAAGGCGTAGAACTCTCATTTCCCATACAAGGAACACAAGAAAAAATCACCGTTTTTACAACGCGTGTAGATACATTGTTTGGCGCAACATATCTAGTACTTGCTCCTGAACACCCACTTGTCGATATATGGACATCCGATGTCCATATATTAGAGAATGTGGAAGAGGTAAAGGAATATGTTCAAAGCGCACAAAAGAAAACTGACCTTGAAAGAACGGTGAGCGCAAAAGAAAAAACAGGAGTTGAACTACAAGGAATCAAAGCTGTTAATCCTGCAAGTAAAGAGGAAATTCCTATTTACATCGCAGATTATGTGCTTGCTCAATACGGAACTGGTGCAATCATGGCGGTTCCTGCCCATGATGAACGTGACTTTGAATTCGCTAACGAATTTAAATTGCCGATACGTCAAGTTATTTCCTCAGAATCTATTAAATTTACAGGCACGTGGGATGATTCTTATTCAAGCACTGGACTCCTAATCAATTCAAATGATTTCAATAAACTTCCTTCCGAAGAAGCAAAGACAAAAATCACTGAGCACGTTGGTGGGGAGATGAAAACCACCTATAAGCTACGTGATTGGTCAATTTCTCGACAGCGTTACTGGGGGACTCCGATTCCTATTGTCTACGATCCCCAAGGGCATGCTCATCCAGTGCCTGAAGAACATCTTCCGTGGACTCTCCCAGAAGACGTTGATTTTGTCCCTACCGGAGAAGCACCGCTTGCAAAATCAAAGGAGCTGAAAGAAAGGACTGAGAACATTTTTGGTACAGGATGGACGCCAGAGGTAGATACCATGGATACATTCGTATGTTCTGCATGGTATTACCTTCGCTATCCCGATCCACATAATGAAGAAGAGTTCTGTAGCAAAAAACGTTTAAAACACTGGTTGCCTGTTGATCTCTATATTGGAGGTCCAGAACATACGTATTTGCACCTGATGTATGCTCGATTCTTCACGAAAGCAATGAACAAGATCGGTCTTTTAGATTTTGATGAACCATTCCTTAAAATGCGACACCAAGGAATGGTTCTTGACGCAGACGGCATGAAAATGAGTAAATCGAAGGGCAATATTGTGAACCCTGATGATATGGTTAAACGATTCGGCGCTGATGCTGTGCGCATGTATATGATGTTTGCTGCTTCACTTTCTGATGAAGTCATTTGGAACGAAAATGGCATAGTAGGAACAGCACGTTTTCTTGAAAAACTATGGAAGATACAAGGCTCGCTTGTAGAAATATCTTCAAAAGAAGCAAAACGTGAAGTACATAAACTCATTCGCAAGGTAAGTTCTGATATTGAAGATCTTAAGTTTAATACAGCCATAGCTGCCTTTATGTCATTCGTCAAGGCTGTCGAACATACATCTATGAGCACAGAAGACTATGCGATTGTTGTACGTTTACTTGCGCCGTTTGCACCTCATATCACTGAAGAATTGTGGGAGATGACTACTGCGAGTAAAGATTCTGTACATGTTCAGCCATGGCCAATATATGACGAAAATCTTGTAATTGACGAAGAAATAGAATTGGTTGTTCAAGTGAATGGAAAACTTCGTGGGCATATACAAATACCTGTAGATATGAATGAAGGTGATGTGTTAGAAGCTATTCGTAGAGACCAAAAACTTTCTGTATATCTTGAATCTCAACCTAAGCGGGTTGTACATGTTCCTAACAGGCTCATTAACTTAGTCGTCTAGAAAAATATTTGACAAATATATTTATACGTGGTTTTATTGCACAACATAGAAATTTTTGTGTGCAAAGAAGCGCCTAAAATAAATTTGACGTAGCAGTATTGTCGTGATAAAACTGTTCTACATACAGAAACCACAATATGGATACTATAAAAATTACATTCAAACCAAAACAAGTTTCAACACGATTGGTGAAAGTCATTGATAACGATCGAGCACGTGATGTGCTTATGCGTCGTTATGGTTTAACTGATACGGGTGACATAGAAACACTCGAATCTGTTGGGCAATCATATGGCATTACACGCGAGCGAGTTCGCCAAATTGAAAATCATGCTCTTAAGAGTATTCAAAAATCAAGAGATTACCAAGCGCTCGCAGATGCATTTGCTGAACTTGCACAAACGATTAACCAACTCGGCGGTATTGCACCGCAAGATGAACTTTTGAAGTACCTTAGCACAAAGCCGGCAGAGCAAAACGATATTCTTTTTCTTTTACATGTTGGAGATGCATTTAATAAAAAGAAAGAAGGTGGAGATTTTGTGCATCATTGGTTTCTCGACAATGCACAGGCAAAAACAATCCGTGATGCAACTCAAACTCTCTATGGAACACTTGCTGATACTGTTGTGCTTCCAGAAGAAGAAATTATCTCGCGTTACAAAAGCGAACTTCGAAAAGCACAGATTGCACAAGATAACGCAGAAACTCTTTTGCGATGGCTTTCTCTTTCAAAAAAAATTGCTCGTAACCCCCTTGGTGAGTGGGGCCGTGCGTCATCACCATCCGTTCGTGTAAAAGGAATGCGTGATTTTGCATATCTCACTTTAAAGCGACACGGTTCGCCTATGCACTTCTCAGAAGTTGCTCAGCAAGTTGAAGAGCTTTTTGGACGCAAGGCACACGTTGCAACAACACACAATGAACTTATTAAGGACCCTCGGTTTGTACTTGTTGGCCGTGGTTTGTATGCACTTGCAGAATGGGGATACTCAAAGGGTGTGGTGAAAGACGTTATTCGTGACGTGCTTAAGGAACACGGACCACTTACCAAGAAAGAAATTATTGACCGAGTCAAGCGTGAACGATATGTGAAAGACAACACCATCGCCGTGAACCTGCAAGATACTGATACGTTTGCCCATCAAAAAGACGGGCGTTACATCCTTATCTAACCACAATATACTTTAAGCTATCTGTAGCCACGCTTAAACGCGTGGTATTATAGAGCGTATCACTATGATGTCTTTCTTTAAGATTGAAGATACCCATTACCTAGGCATTGCATACTGGGTTCCTCTAATAGCTATTTTTGCAATCATGTTTGTGGTCTTGCTTGCCATATATCCACCACTAATTGTCGCTATCCTTACATGGATTTTTATCCTCGCTCCACTGTGGGCACCCATAGTTCTTGGCACAATATGGTGGGCGCAGTGGATTAAATACATTCGAGCAAACTTCATTGCTGCACAAACCTCAGTACTCTTAGAGATAAAACTACCTCGTCAAATTCTAAAAACACCAAAAGCTATGGAGGCGGTTTTTTCCGCTCTCCACGTCGGTCCCGGTGAAACAACGTTCATATCTCGCTCGTGGGAGGGAAAAGTGCGTCCCTGGTGGTCACTTGAAATTGCATCAATAGAAGGAAAGATACATTTTTATGTATGGGCATGGGAAAAATATCAAGATTTTATTGAATCACAATTTTATGCACAATACCCTGATATAGAGATTCACCAAGTTGAAGATTATTCTGCAGGTATACAATATGATTCCAAAAAAAATAATGTATGGGGTATGGAGTATACATTGAATAAAGCGGACGCATACCCAATCAAATCGTACATAGACTTCGAACTCGACCAAGATCCAAAAAAAGTCGAGCACGTTGTTGACCCACTATCAGGAGTTTTTGAAAAATTGAGCTCATTAGGACCAGGAGAGCAAATGTGGATTCAGATTCTTATTCGCCAAAACAAGGGTGTAACTATCGATCACACATTCGGAAGACGAAGTAAATCGTGGAAAGACGAGGCTCAAGAAGAGATTGAGCGAATTTATGAAAAAGCAAAACCGACCAGCAAAGATCCAGTAACGGCAGAAATAACTGAGGGATATCCACAATTAAAACCTGCAGAAGTAAACGTTATTAAAGCACTCGAACGCAGCGTTGACAAACAAGGATTCGATGCAGGTGTTCGGGCAGTGTACATAACAAAGCCAGATGTTTTTAAAGGAAACAAAATTCCTACAAATATAGTAAATCTTTGGAGTACATTTGGTTCCGGTTATTTAAACAAATTCGTCCCTGGCAATACATGGCACGTATCACTCGATTATCCATGGCAAGATTTTAGAAATATGCGGGCAGCACGATTTTCGCGTCGTATACTCGACGCATACCGTCGGCGTAGTCTTTTTCATCCACCATACGAACGTCCTCGTTTCGTGCTAACGACAGAAGAATTAGCGACCATTTATCACTTCCCAACAGCAGAAACAAAAGCTCCAGGAATACAAAGAATCTCTTCTACAAAGGGAGACGCACCAACAAATCTTCCAACATAGTATGTTTGAGTACTATACAAAAAAGCTAAAAATGTCTTTTGAGCGTCTGTATGTGCGTTTTCTATGGTACCGAGAACGCGCACGTAATACAGTATACGAGTGGCATGATACACGAATGCACAACCTAAACCAACGAACATTATTTATACTTGCAATTGGTTTACTTTTTGTATCTGTACTATACATAGAGAGTTTCCGTCCAACGGATAATTTTCCGGTTGAACAGTATATAACCATTGAAGAAGGGGAGACACTGCAGTCGCTTTCCCAAGTACTAGAAGACAAAGATATTGTGCGGAGCGCCGACTGGCTAGAAATTCTTGTTCGGCTTCGTGGTGGACAACATTCGGTTCAGGCAGGAGATTATCTTTTTGCAAAGCCAGTCGGAGCGTTTTCGGTAGCGCGTATTATTACAACAGGAGCATACGGTCTTGAACCAATTAGAATCACTATACCCGAAGGAGCGACAATTGCCGATATGGCAATCATCTACGACAAACGTCTCTTTAAATTCGATGCAGACAAGTTCCTGCGTGACACGAGTAATCTTGAAGGATATCTTTTTCCCGATACATATTATTTCCTCCCGAATGTTCGTGAGGATGAAGTAATTCGCGTAATGCAAGATACATTCCAAGCGCGCATTGCAAAATTTGCAGACGATCTTGCTGAATCTCAGTATTCCCTTCATGAAATAATTACACTTGCGTCTATTATTGAGAAGGAAGCATGGAAACCAAAAGACCAAAAACTTATATCTGGCGTATTATATAATCGTCTAAACGACGATATGCTCCTTCAAGTAGACGCAACGTTTACGTACACGGATGGCAAGGGTACGTATGACATAACACTGGCTGACCTGAGGGACACGGAAAACCTTTACAACACCTATGTGTATAAAGGACTGCCACCTGGGCCTATTGCCGCGGTTGGTGAGGCTGCAATAGACGCAGCACTCAACCCAACACCGAGTGATTTTTATTTCTATCTGGCTGATCGTAGTGGAACAACCTATTTTAGTGCTACGTACGAAGAACATCTTGCAAAAAAACGAATATACGTTGACTAAGTAGAGGTGGTTATATATTCTCCTCATACCTATGAAAAAAGTTTTTGTTGCACTTTCAGGTGGAGTCGATAGTTCAGTTGTCGCACACCTATTACAAAACCAAGGGTGGGATGTTACCGCCGTTTTTATACGTGTGTGGCAACCTGATTTCATGCCTTGTACTCAAGACGAAGAAGAGCGTTCTGCGCTTCGTGTTGCAGCTGCACTTGGAATTCCATTTCGTCGTGTTGATCTCTCTGACGAATACAAAAAGGGTGTCGTCGATGCGATGATTTCAGAGTATCGTGCGGGTCGCACGCCAAATCCTGATGTGCTGTGTAATGCTCAGATAAAGTTTGGTGCATTTCTTGCATACGCTAAACGTGAGGGGGCTGACAAAATAGCAACAGGTCACCACGCGCGTATTCATGAGCAGGAAGGCACCTACACACTCCTTCGTGGTATCGATGAGACTAAAGATCAGGCATACTTTTTATGGAAGCTTACTCAGGAGGAACTCCGGCATACTGTAATGCCGATTGGTGAAATGTCTAAGAGAGATGTCCGAGAGTATGCAAAAAAACATGCCCTTCCAAGCGCGCGCAAACCTGATAGTCAAGGACTCTGTTTTATCGGCCATGTTGATATGAAAACGTTTCTAAAAAATTTTATCAAAGGAAAGCCGGGAAAGGTTCTAGATGAAAATGGAAGGACAATTGGAAATCATGAGGGTAGTGAGTTCGTTACTCTTGGACAACGAGGAGGATTCACCATTACAAACCAAAGTGCTCATGGACGCGTGTACTATGTTATACAAAAAGATGTCGCAGCGAATACTATTACTGTTTCTACCCAACAGGATACTATCGACGCAGAAAGAGTAAAAATAAAACTTACTGATACTAATTGGCTTATGCCGATTCTACCGTCAAAAGAATATAGCTGCGAGATTCGCTACCATGGTCTACCTATTGTGTGCACAGTAGAAATAACCGGAAAACACGAAGCGTTTGTGCATACAACTAATGCAGTACTCGTAGCAACAGGACAATCCGTTGTTGTATACGAAAAAGATGTCTGCTTCGGTGGAGGAGTGGTTGCATAATTTTATACACGCTAAAAAATGAAAAAAATTTCTCTTCGCGTATAATCAGCCTATATGGCTACATTAATTACAAAGATGAACGGCGAGCAAGAGCCGTTTAATCCAGAGAAACTAGACCGATCGCTTGCACGTGCTGGAGCCTCAGCAGACATACGAAAAAGAATTGTTCAACATACAGTAGAGACAATTCATGATGGAATAACGACACAGAAAATTTACCAACACGCATTTGATTTACTGCGTACAGAAGAAAGAAAACCTGTTGCTGCTCGTTACTCAGTCAAACGCGCGGTACTTGATTTAGGCCCTTCTGGATTTCCATTCGAACAATTTGTAGCTGCAATCTTTGAATCGATGGGATATACAGATGTACAAACAGGAGTTGCTGCACAAGGCAAGTGCGCACCGCACGAAGTTGATGTTATGGCTAAGCACCAAGGAAAACATATCGCTGCTGAAGTAAAATTCCACAATAGCCTTGGTACCAAAACAGATCTAAAAGTTGCACTGTATGTAAAAGCTCGATTTGATGATTTAACAAAAAAGGGAAATGCGGTTGACGAAGGCTGGCTCATTACAAACACTCGATTTACTCGAAACGCAGCACGATTTGGAAGTTGCAGCGGAATGAGTTTATTAGGCTGGGATTATCCACGCGGTCGCGGACTTGAAGTTCTTATCGACCAAGCAGGAGTTCATCCAATTACAGCACTGACGTCTCTGACGCAAGGTGAAAAACGAGTATTGCTTGATGCCAATATCGTATTGTGTCGCCAAATGCCTCATACTGATGAAGATATGCTCTACTATGGTATACCGAAAGAAAAACACGAACTTATTCGCGAAGAGACAGTTAAACTTTGCACTATTCCAAAAGTTACACCCATGACAGCACGGTAATTAATCGTTACAATACACATGTATGATAAAAATAATTGGAAGCTTCGCAGTAGGATTTATTGTTGGACTTATTATAATTTTAGGATGGAATGCATATACTGATGCCCGTCTAGCACAAGTAGTGGGACAAACAACGATACCAGACTCAATCCCTCTAGACACAAATACCCCAAACAATGATCCAATAACAACCGAAGAAATAACCGTGGCTACACCCTCAATAGATATAACAGTAAACGATCAAGCTGCCGGGAGTGCAGTACTAGTTACGTCAGTGACACTTTCAACAGATGGATGGATTGTTGTACACGAAGAAAGAAATGGACTTATTGGAAATGCGCTTGGTGCTAAGCGAAGAAATGCTGGCACGTATCAAAATACTATTATTCCACTGTTACGTGACACTCAAGAAAATACTCGTTACTGGATTGTGCTTTATAATGATGACGGTGACAGACAATTTAATCTTTCGACAGATTTCCCGCTTAAAAATACTGAAAATGAACCGATTATTAGTTCATTTTGGACACAATAAATATGTTCTTCGAATTTGACCCAACTCTTTTTACTATCTTTTTTCAACTCACTCTTGCAGCGCTTCTTGGGTTACTTCTTGGTGCGGAGCGATCTATCGCAGGAAAAAGTGCTGGAATGCGAACGTTTGCACTTGTATCGCTCGGTGCCTGCTTGTTTACTGTTATTTCAATTCTGATAACAACAGAATACTTCGGTAAAGTAAACTTTGATCCAATGCGTGTTCCTGCCGCCATTATTACTGGCATTGGATTTATTGGTGCAGGTCTTATTATGTTTCGTCAAAACCTTATGCGTGGACTGACAACAGGTGCTGGTATGTGGATTGCAGCTGGAGTAGGTATGGGAGTCGGCTTTGGTTTGTATGCTATCGCAGCATATACAACAGCTCTAACACTCTTTATATTCACTGCAGTTTGGTTTATTGAAGCAAAACTTAAAGTACATTTTGGTCGTCACAATGTAGAACCTATACGTGACAAAGAGGAGACTTGGGAATAAAAGGTATGTCTTCTTTTTATAAGCCGCATCGAAAAACAGACTGGAATTACGGAGGTCCACGATGGAGATTATCTCGCTCAAAAATAGATCTTTTCGTATCGTGTCCTCGTTGTTTTTATATAGATAACAAATTAGGAACCGCGCGTCCTCCTGGCTTTCCATTTAACCTTAACTCAGCAGTTGATGCTCTGTTTAAGGTTGAGTTTGATTTGCATCGTACGGCACAAACACCACATCCAATTATGCAAGAATACAACATTGATGCCGTACCATTTCAACATGCTGAAATGGACGAGTGGCGCGAAAACTTTAAGGGTGTTGCGATACAACATGCGCCAACAGGCTTTACGGTTTCAGGAGCTGTAGACGATGTATGGGTGAATAAAGAAGGTGAGTTATTCGTTGTCGATTACAAATCGACAAGTAAAGACGAGCGTATAGATGCGCTTGACCAAGACTGGCACGACGGATACAAACGACAAATGGAAATATATCAGTGGTTGCTTCGACAGAAAGGCTTTACTGTTTCTAACACTGGCTACTTTGTGTACGCGAACGCACGAAAAAACAAAGAGATGTTTGATAATCGTCTCGATTTTGAAACAACACTCATTAGCTATGACGGAAATGATAATTGGATCGAACAAACGCTCGTCAACATAAAGCGCTGTCTCGACGACCCACGAATCCCCAAAGCAGCACCTGAATGCGATTATTGTACATATCGTGAAGCAGTAGGGAACGTGGTGCAAAAGAACAAAGAAGAACGCGCAGAAAAAACACAAACACAAAAGCAATCACCGAAAAACAATGATACACTTTTTTAGTATGAATACGGGTACTGTATTTGCAGAACGAGTAAGAGATATAGTGAGAACCATACCAAAGGGAGAAACTAGGACCTATAAAGAAGTAGCGACCGCAGCTGGTTCACCACGCGCTGCACGCGCTGTCGGTACTCTTATGCGAAATAACTATCTAGAGGATGTGCCGTGTCATCGGGTTATTCGTTCAGACGGTCGTTTGGGTGGCTACAACCGCGGTGGGATTGAAAAAAAGAAAGAACTTCTTACTCTCGAAGGATTTTATACAAACTAAACACCTGAGTCGCAATTTCAAGCTCCACATGTGCTATGCCGACTCCTATCGTATCTGTAGATATTCGAAACTATATCAGTTACCTGATATAGTTTGGGGATTTTTAGCGATTAATCGCTAAAAACTGCAATATGCTACTAGATACTTGATATATAGTTACTACTTAAGGAACTGGTACACAGCAATGAATGGCTCAATTTGGTGAGGCATTCACATGTTCTGCCCTGTAACCACGACATTTGCCGCTGTTTTTATCTCTACACTTTTAAAAGCTTCAAAAACGCTTTTTCGTCTGTGTGCGGACCAATAATTGTAAGGTTGAGGTTCTCTGTTTTAAACAATTCAGTAGCAACTTCTTTTAACTGATTCGCAGTAACCTTATCTATTTCTTTATTGAAAGCATCGAGGCCAGTTTTCTTGCCACGAACAAGTGCTGTGTAGCCAATAAACTGCGCTTGCGCATCTGTCGTATCAAGAGAAAGCGCAAGTGTGCCCTTTACGTACTCTTTTCCTTTCTGTAACTCTTGCGGTGTAACGACCTTCGTGGTCATTTTCTTCAATTCTTTCAAAATCATTTTGACGGCGTCCTTTGTGCTTACATTGGCAACACCTGCTCTCATATAGAAACTTCCCACATCATTGTAGACATCATTTTCTGCTCGAACATAGTACGCAAGTCCTCGCCGTTCACGAACTTCCGTAAAGAGACGACTCGACATGCCGCCGCCCAAGATAGCAGCAAGTACTTCGACGACTGCTTCATTCTTGTGGTCAAAAGGATACGAAAGTACGGACAACACAATGTGCGTCTGGTCTGTTTTCTTCTTTTTTATATTCACTCGTGGTTCTTGCTGTTCTATCTCATACGGAACACATTCTGGAGTCTCGCCGAGACGCATATCCTTAAATAGTTTCTCTGCTTCTTTAAGAACTTCTTTTTTTGAAAAAGAACCCGCAACGCACAATGCCGAATTTTTAGCTACATAGTTTCGGTTGAAATATTTAGTAAACTGTTTTCTTGTGAATGAAAGAATGTTCTTCTTTGGACCAAGGATAGTTCTTCCAAGTGGGTGGTTCGAACCAAATAACGTAATGTCAGCATCGTCTAAGACTGAGCGCATTGGCATGTCTTCGTACATATTAATTTCTTCCACAACTGCACCGCGCTCTCGTTTTATTTCAGCTGGCGGCAATGTAGGGTTCAGAAAAATATCTGAAATAACGTTCAGGGCAGTACTAATGTGCTTCTTATCTACTTTTGCATAATACGCAGTATGGTCTTTTGAGGTAAATGCATTCATTTGTCCACCAACTGAGTCTATTTCTTCTGCTATTATTCGAGCATTCTTTCTGTTCTTCGTGCCTTTAAAGAGCATGTGTTCAAGGAAGTGAGCCATGCCGTTTTCTTCTTTTGTCTCATACCGTGAGCCAGTTCCTGTCATAACCATCACCGTTACGGATTCTGAACCTGTCGAAGGAGCAAGCAATACCCGCATCCCGTTTTTTAGTGTGTGTGTTTCAAATTTCATAGTCTGCATAGCATACATCTTTTGCTCACATTCACAAAAGTGGTATGCTAGAACAATGTTATTTTGGGGATTAACGCTAGGAATTATAGGTAAAGTTTTATTGGGTGCAACGGTCATTATGGTACACAGTAAAATTACGCATGAAAAGCGAATCGATGGGCTTGTCCTTATGGAAATGAAACGAGAAAAAAGAATTGCTCTTATGGGAATTGTGCTTATGATTATTGGGTATGTTCTCGAGCTTGTATCCTATGACCTCCTTGGATTTATATCATTCTAGTGGTACGTTCTTGTAAAGAGTAGTATGAATGCAAATGATATTCGAACAAAATATTTAGATTTTTTTGCCGCACGTGGACATGCGATTATTCCGTCTGCTTCTCTAGTTCCAGAAAACGATCCGACAACACTTTTTACCGGTAGTGGTATGCAACCAATGCTGACCTACTTTCTTGGGGAAACACATCCAAAAGGTACGCGTATTGCCGATTCGCAAAAATGTTTTCGCGCTGAAGACATAGACGATATAGGAGACAACCGGCATACAACTTTTTTTGAAATGCTTGGTAACTGGTCACTTGGAGATTATTTCAAAAAAGAACAGATTCCGTGGATTTTTGATTTTTTGGTACATGAGATAGGGCTCGATCCTAAAAATCTATACGTCACTGTATTTTGTGGTGATAAAAAGAACAACATTCCAAAAGATGAAGAAACGCCAATGCTTTGGCAAAAGGTGTTCGATGACGCTGGAATAGATGCAAAGATAGTAGAAATGGGCTCGCAAGATGACGGCGCGATAAAAGGAATGCGGGGCGGCCGCATCTTCTATTATGATGCGAAAGAAAACTGGTGGAGTCGTGCGGGAGTACCCGACAATATGCCTACTGGTGAGCCCGGAGGACCAGATTCTGAGATGTTTTATGATTTTGGCACTGAACATGACATGCGTTTGGGGGAACACTGCCACCCAGCTTGCGACTGTGGCAGATTCATGGAGATTGGAAACTCTGTGTTTATGCAGTATGTCAAAAAAGACGAAGGCGTTTTTGAGGAGCTTGAACATAAAAACATAGACTTTGGTGGTGGCTTGGAACGTATAGTAGCCGCGGCACAAAACATGCCCGATGTATTTCTCGCAGTAAGCTCACTTACGGATATCGTTCGTCACTTAGAAAATGCAAGTGGGAAAAAATACGAAGATGATTTAAAAAGTTTCCGTATTATTGCTGATCATATTCGTGGTGCGCTATTCATGATAGGAGACGGTGTGCGGCCAGCTAATACAGAACAAGGGTACTTTGCTCGTCGCCTTATTCGTCGCAGTGTTCAGTATGCTGATGCGCTAGGTATTGCCGAAGGAACATTAGTTGATGCTGTGAGTATTGTTACAAAGTCTTATGAGGAACACTATCCAGAATTAAAGGAACAAGAAGCAGAAATAAAAGAACTGTTTGCCGCTGAAGAAACTAAATTTAGAAAGACACTCACAAAAGGTATGCGCGAGTTCGAAAAACGTGCTGAAACTGGCATTATAACTGGCGAACAAGCCTTTCTTCTTTTTACTACGTATGGATTTCCAATTGAATTAACACAAGAACTCGCAGAGCAAAAAGGTATCGCTGTAGATAAAGAAGCATTCACTAATTTCATGAAGGAACATCAAGCGAAAAGCCGCTCAGGTGCTGAACAAAAATTTAAAGGAGGTCTTGCCGACCACTCAGAAGCAACAACAATGCTTCATACCACACACCACATTTTACTTCGAGCATTACAAATTGTGCTTGGAGATCACGTGAAGCAACGAGGAAGTAACATAACAAGCGAGAGACTTCGTATTGATTTCTCTCATGATGAAAAAATGACTGACGAACAAAAAAGTGAAGTCGAAAGAATAGTAAATGAACAGATTCAGTCTGCCGTTCCTGTAATCAAAACCATACTACCAAAAGAAGAAGCTGAACGGCTTGGAGCACAAAAAGAATTTGGTCAAAAGTATCCAGACATGGTTAATGTGTATTCTGTTGGACCTCAAGATGCAGTTGAAGGAAATCCTAAAATCGAACAAGCCTATTCATTGGAGTTTTGTGGTGGGCCGCACGTCACTAACACAAGTACTATAAAAGGAACATTTCGTATCAAAAAAGAACAAGCGTCCTCAGCAGGAGTTCGTCGCATCAAAGGAGTACTTGAATAACCTCTACACAGAGTCTACGTGTTGCTCTGCCAAACCATTGCTATACTAATATGCATGGATGTTCTTTCGTTCTTACAGAAAAAATCATATACGCTTGTTTTTGATATTGGTAGCGCAACCGTTGGCGTTGCAATAGCCGTGTACTCAAAGGGTACACCTATAAATATTCTGTTTACACATCGTGAGCTAATACAATACAAAGATGCACAAGGTGCTGTTGCATTAGGAAGCTATCTTGCGCATGCTATTGAAAGAGCGGGGAGCAAAGCTCTCGACGCACTAGGCGCATTGGGAGATCGAGATATTTCGTACTCTCTATATGCCTTCATCCATGCTCCTTGGGCACACACGCATGCACAACATATTGAAAGGAATCTTCAGAACGAAGTTCCGATTACAAGAGAATTGCTTCAACAATTTATGGCAAAAAAAATGCCTCGTTTAAAAACACAAGGAAGAACGCAGCTAGAAAGGCATGTGACGAAAATTGCCCTAAACGGATACACTACAGCAGACCCATATGGTAAGAAGGCTGAAAATATTGCGATAACAGCACTGGAAAGCGACGTTTCGGATATCATTCACAATTCAATATCAGATGCATTCCAAAATACATTCCCGAACCATCGTGTCAATCTAGATTCTTTTCTTTTTGTCGCCACTCACTTACGAGAGTTTTTTGAGAACTCAGGTACGTATGCACTGATGGATATCGGTGGTGAATATACTTCTTTAAGTGTTATTCGTGATGATACTATCACGGCAAGTACGTGGGCTGGATTTGGGACCGAATATCTTATACGTTCATTACTTACCGGAGAAAAAACTGACCGACAGAGTGTTGTGTCAGAACTCGTCATGTATATTGATAATACGTGTACTCCATCTCAGTGTAGAAAAATTGAAACTGCACTTGTAAGTATTGAGCAAGAATGGATAAAGGCATTCGGTGATGCTTGTGCGAATTTAAGTAAACATTCACGAATACCTACCAAGGTGTACGTTTCGGTCGACAAGCGATATGGAAAGTGGTTTAAGACAGTTATAGAGAAGATTGATTTTGCAAACTTTACAATTACAGGAAAGCCGCTTGAAGCACAGATCCTGACTCTCGATAGAGCAAAAAAGTCAATCAAATACAAAGAAGGGGTGAAGCAAGATACTGTGTTGGCTTTAGGGGTTCTGTTTGTGGATAAATAGACACTTTTTGATGACGTGTTTATCGTTTTTATTGGTATACTAAGCATATATGGGAAGAGCTATTTTTGATGACATCAAACCGCCAGAAGAAAACGTAAACAATGATGACACTGCATCAACCGCAGACCACTCAATACGAAATGTAGCACCTCTGGAAACACAAGAGCGAGAAACTCGGCGTGCAAAGCGTGCAGAACGGCGTAGAGTTCCTGAGGTTTTTGAAGGAACTTCGGCAACAAAACAATCGAGTGCACGTGGAATCATTGCAAAATATGGTGTATGGACATTGGCAGTTGTCGTTCTTGCATTAGCGTTATCTGTCGTTGGTTTTGTTTTCATCGGTAAAACAACAATATCTATTGTGCCTAAACAAGACACCGTGACTCTTTCATCAAATATCGTCTACACGGCATACCAAGAAGCCGAGGATGGGGAATTGCAATATACCCTTATCACATATACTACTGAGGCAACTGAAACCATTACCGCAACAGGAAGCGAAACGGTTGAGGAAAAAGCATCAGGTAAAATCATTGTTTACAATAATCACAGTTCAGCACCACAACGTCTCATTAAAAATACTCGCTTCGAAGCCCTCAATGGTGAAATTTATCGCGTACGAAACTCAATAGTTGTGCCTGGCAAGAAGAGCGATGGGACTCCCGGCGCGATTGAAATAACAGTTTATGCAGATAAAGCAGGCGAAGGTCAAAATATGACTGCTATTGGTTCCAAGTTTACTATTCCGGGTCTTAAAGGTGATCCCCGATATGATACATTTCATGCAGAATTAAGCGAGCCAATCATAGGAGGTTTTGTCGGGAAACGCGCAATTGTCGATGAGGATGTTCTTAACGCTACGCAAACACAATTGCGAGGACAATTGAGAGATGCAGCAACTGCAGCAACGCAGGAGCGTCTATCCGATACCATGGTGTTCTTCGGAGAAAGTTCGCTTTTTACCTCTTTTGAATCAGCGCCAGTCACCTATACGGACGATAACGAGGCACTCGTCCGCGAGATTATGTATAGTCAGGCAGTTGTTTTTGACGAAAACGAACTTGCACGCACGCTCGCTACAGCAGCGCTTGCAACACCAAATGAAGGGGAGATACTGATTGACAATCCTGATGCTCTTTCCATGACTATCGTGAATAAAGACGGTGTCGACATCAAAAATGATGCGCTCATACAATTTACTTTTGAAGGACGAGCTGATTTGACATGGCAAGTGGATACGGAATCACTAAAGCAAGATCTTGTTGGTAAGAACAGTGAAGCATTAAATACCATTATGAGTGGGTATCCTGGAATAAAGAGTGCACAGGCAACAATTAGGCCATTCTGGAAAAATGAGTTTCCATCCGAAACTGATGGAATATCGGTCGAACTGAACCCTGTTAACTAGTTTTTTGCTCGCGCTTAGTATCTTTCGAGTACGTCTCATCTGTGTACCACAAATACTAAGATATTCTCACTTCGCTCTTTATCCACAATACGGCAGAGAGGCTTGTCAAAATGAGTACATTCTGTTACGATAGCGCAGCACTGTGAGTGAAGATACCAAGGAAAACAAAGATACCGTAGAGGGAGTTGTCGTTGAGGCGCTGCCGAACGCACTTTTTCGTATTGAACTCAAGAACGGTGAAGAGGTCATATCTTACCTTGCAGGTAAGATGCGCTTACATCGAATCAAAGTTCTACTCGGTGATACAGTGCAAGTCAAAGTTGATCCGTACGGTGGTAGAGGAAGAATCGTGAGACGTAGCTAATCGTCCACATTTTTTAATTATATGAAGGTTAAAAGTTCAGTAAAAACACTCTGTAAAGAATGCAAGCACGTCCGTCGTCGTGGACGCCTTTTTGTTATTTGTAGCAACCCACGCCATAAACAACGACAAGGTTAATTTTTAATATACTATGCGAATATCTGGTATCACAATCCCTGACTCAAAGCGTCTTGAAATCGGTCTCACCGAAGTATTTGGTATTGGTCGCGTGCGTGCAAAACGAATTCTTACTGATGCAAAAGTTGACTTCGGAAAAAAACCTACAGAATTGAGTTCAGATGAAGAAGCGAGGCTCTCCGAATTAGTAACTGCACACAACATTGAAGGAGAGCTTCGACGTGACATCAGTGGAAACATAAAACGTTTGAAGGACATTAAAAGTTATCGTGGTGAACGACATTCGCGGAACTTACCTTCACGCGGTCAACGGACAAAGACAAATTCGCGTAGTGTTCGTGGGAACGTTCGAAAAACCATGACAAGTGGTCGTCGTAAAGTAGATAAGAAATAATATGGGTAAGAAACGAATTGTTAAGAAATCAGGCGGTAGTGTGAACAAGGGGCTGCGTTCTCGAGCGCTTGGTAATTCACCAAAGAGGAAAATGCTTTCTGGTATTTTGTACGTTCAAGCAACGTACAACAATACGAAAGTACAACTTACGGACGGCGAGGGGAACGCTGTTATGTGGTCATCATCAGGTGCGCTTGGTTTTGCAGGAGCAAAAAAGGGTACGCCATTTGCAGCCGCAAAAGTAGGTGAACTTATTGCTGAAAAAGCTCAGACTATGGGATTGAAATCCGTACATGCAATCATTAAGGGGGTGGGTGCAGGACGCGAATCAGCCCTTCGGGCGTTCGCCGGGAAAGGTATCGATATTACAAGCATCTCAGACCAAACACCTGTTCCATTTAATGGCCCTCGTCAACGACGTCCACGACGTGTGTAATACAAAATATTTTTATGTTATCTAAGCCAAAATACAAAATCTGTAAACGTCTCGGAAATGGAGTATACGAGAAATGTCAGACAGAAAAATTTGCTCTTTCTGAATCTCGCGTAAAGAAAACCTTTAAACGACGCAAAAACCTGAGCGACTTCGGACGACAATTACTTGAAAAGCAAAAAGTGCGCTATGCCTATGGGATTACTGAAAAACAGCTTCGAAAGTACGTAGACAGTGCTGTGCGGACAAAGGATCCAGCATTAGAACTTTTTAAGGCACTGGAGACTCGCCTCGACAACACAATATATCGACTTGGATTTGCACCAACACGTCGCGCAGCGCGACAAATGGTGAGCCATGGTCACGTTACTGTAAACGATAAAAAAATGACCGTACCCTCACATATTGTGAAAACTGGTGATACAATTTCGGTTCGAGAGGCAAGCAAAACAAAACCTTTGTTTGTTGGAAATATGGATACTATCACTAAGCACGTAGTGCCAAAGTGGCTTTCAGTAGACTCAAAGAAACTTACTTCGTCAATTAAATCAGTTCCTGAGTATAGTGCCATCGATTCAATTTTTGATTTCCCAGCTGTATTCGAGTTCTACAGTCGATAAATAGTAACTCATTAGTAATTTTTAATCCTATTTTTGTATGTCAGATCACCAAGTAACAGTTCCATCAAAACCACGAGTTATAGACGAGAAGGATTTCGCCGGTACTTATGAAATCAATGGTTTATACCCCGGCTACGGGCACACGCTTGGCAACTCCCTTCG
>DCYW01000003.1 GCA_002331185.1 Patescibacteria group bacterium UBA2100
ACGCAAAATCATTTCTTCTCGAATCGGAATTCCTCTTGAAAACACATGTGTAATTGGAAGTATTGCAGAACTCACAAAAAACAAAGGTCTCACGGAGTTTTTACCAGTCCTCTCTCAGCTAAAAAAACATAATCCAAACTTTATATACATTCATTTTGGTGATGGGGAATTGCAAGAAAAGTTAGACAAGGAGACACATAGACTGAATCTTCAAGATAGTGTGTATTGGCTAGGGTTTGATGAGGATGCAAGTAAGTACTTAAAAGCACTTGATATCTTCACGCTGCCTTCTCTCAAGGAAGGCCTGCCCTATACACTACTTGAAGCAGGCTCAGTAGGATTAGCGGTAGTTGCGTCGGAAGTTGGGGGTATTCCAGAAATACTCGGTGAAGATAGGGGGGTACTAACTCCAGTGAATAATGAAGAACTATTCGTAAGTGAGCTAGAGATACTCGTTACTGATAGTGAAAAACGCAGAGAACTCGGCAGTAATCTCAAACAGTATGTCGCAAGCACATTCACCAAAACAGCAATGTTCCAAAAAACAAAAGAGTTATATTTTGGGAATTAGTACGACAAATATAATTTTCCATACCCAATAAGAATACGAAAAAAGTTTTTGATTGATGCTATATATGGGTGAGGATAATTATTATGGATTTTAATTATTCTTTGTAATGCTTTTGCCATTTCAATACCATAATCATTCGCTCCTTTTCCATGGACTCTATGTTCTGTAAAGAATTCTGGAATATTTGCCAGTTTTCCAAACTGTCCAAGTTGCAAGAAAAGCTCTAGGTCTTCTGCAAGTGTTGCTTGGTACCCTTTTGTTTGGTCAAGGGCTGTCTTACGAATGAGGACACTAGAATGAGCAAATTGGTTACGAATGAGCAAATTATTTCTTATATCTTGATCAGCTATGTGGTAAGAATCCTTACCCACAGCATTTCCTTTCGCGTCTATTGTTGTAATAAAAGTACCGACTAGAACGTGGTCTAGGTTCTTCTCCAAGAATAGTACTTGTTGTTCAAGTTTTAGAGGGGAACTCCACATATCATCACTATCAAGAATGGCGACAGATTCACCACTTGCGTACGTAAGTGATTCTTTTCTGCGTACGAATAAACCTTCATTTTTTGCATGCTTTTTATAGCGTATACGTTTATCGGTGTAAGACAATACAATACTTTCAGTTTCGTCTGTTGAACCATCGTCAATAAGGATAAGTTCCCAGTTTTGGTATGTTTGTGCCAACACACTCTTAACAGCATCTTGTATGTAAGGAGCTCGATTATACGTAAGCATCAGGATACTTACCAATGGGCGTTTATTTAATTTCTCGGCAACTGTATCCATGAATCAGGAATTAAATCTTGAAAGAGATGATTGTTTTTATTAAACCAAGGAGTAGGCGCAATCACAATCTTTTCTTGATTTTGGTTAAGCCACGCACCCCACCAGCTAAATGTACTGTTGGCTATAATATTGTGGGAACAGCTACTCATAAGTATGAGCTCTTCTTCAGCCGAAAGAGTAGGGTCAGAAACATATACTGTGCTCTCTGGCAAAGGTATGTTTTCTTTTACCCAGGCAATATCATCTGAAAATATAAAGAAAGAAGGTTCAGTAACGTGTTCTTGTACATACGAAACAGCTTTCTGGTAATAAGCCTGTGAACAGATTCCAAATTCTTTCAAAACACGCGGATTTTTTACGTAATCACCACGACGAATATGAACAGAGACAGGTGTTCCCTTAACTATCTCTGACTGATACGATGCCATTATTTTGGATGTCGGTGCTGTGAGCTGAAAATCTTTTAGTAGCACGTCGCGAATATCTTCAAAATACTTTGGTGATTGCCAATAACCATCGAGATACATACTGCCTGTTTTTGATAAAATATTTTTTTCAAACCCGATATGGGTTTGCCCCAGTATCTTTAATCGAAACCACCGAATACCTTTTGATATGATTCCAAAAGGATATCTTAAGAGCGTGATTTCATGATGTGTGGCGATATTTTTCTCTATAGTGTACGCATCAAGAGTAAACGAGCGATGCGTATCTTTACCGCTATCAACTCTTTTTAATGTGGTAATGTCGAGTTTTAGCTCCTGTTTGGTTTTCAAAGAAAGCTTACGACCCAGCGCATACTGAAACATTTGATTGCCTAACCCTCCTTTGACATTTACGATAATCATCTCAATTTTTTCCTGGCTTCTTAAACCAAAAACAACCGCAGGCATAATGTTCTCCCTCCAGTAGAGTCGGGTCAGCATTTCGTATTAAGCCACCTTGCTTTGAGTGTTCAGGAATGAGAGAGAATTCTTTTAATTCTAGGTCTGGAAACAACTCAAGAACTTGTGTGTATGTGTAGATGCGATGCGCATTGAACTCGATTAATGCTTTTTCTCCAATAGGAACCACAAAAAGAAGTGAGCCGCCTTGAGAAACAACGCGCGCTAATTCTTTTGCTGCTTTTATATCACCCTGTGGATCAATCGAATCACCGTAACGGCCGAGCCCTATATGTTCAACAGTATGCATGCAAGAAAGAGAGGGAATAGAGTCATCAGCGAAATCTAAATGTGTGAGATCAATCGATCCCGTTTCCAAATTATCTAATTCTAGATCTGCAGGTCTATAATCAAAGAATTTTATAGGTATGAAAGCAGAGACTATAGAAGAAAAAAAGAGGCTCGACGCGATATCTATATGTTCTTTTGGGTTGATTTCTTTCAATACTCGCGCTGCCCAAGAGGTGTGGTACACATAGTGCCTGTCAAACCCAGTTTTCACAGTCTTGTCTTTAATACACGGGTAAGCATTAGAGATTTTTGCTACGAATCGTTTGTCGGTATTATTTTTGCGGAAACGCAAAAAGTCCAAGAATATGAAAGGTATCTGTACTATTCGAAGTATCTTTTTTACAGCTTTTTTCATATCAAAGTAAGTAAGGTTTTTATGCTTGCATCATCAGACAAGTGCTCGTCGCAATAATGTTTAGGATTCAAGGTTTTTGCATCAGCTACGAGTGAGGAAAGTTCGTCCTTATTGCCAAATATACCACCTAGCTTGTTAGTAAGATATGGCGCATTTATCTGCGCTGATTCAAAAGAGTAGTTCTTATTTTCCCACTTTGTACTTTTGTTAACAAAAGTCGGAACATTATGTGACCAAGCCTCTTGCAGAGAAATACCTTGGCTTTCTGACTGTGCAAGGTAAATAAGGTAAGGAGCATTAGATAGAGCTTCAAGATATTCAGAATGTCTATATGTTCCGTAGGTGAAGACGTTAGGGGTTTTGCCAGTACTTTTAACGACTTCGTCAGCTAGAGTAAGTAACTCCTTGCTTCTCATTTTGTCGTATATAACAGGAGCGCCAGTTCGTGAACTTGAGTTTTTTACAGCAACACCTGCGGCCCATACAAATATTTTCTCCGAAAGTTCTGCTGCCTCGTGTTTCCAAAAGTCAGCAACCCACTGCGATGGAACTAAGATTGTATCAATAGCATCTGCGTGCATTACATTACTTGAATCATGAGGAGTAACAACCATATTTGGGCCTGCAATAAGTTTTTTTGTTTCTCCACGCTTTTTAGCACGAATCGCATTTTTAAGCGCTTCAACACCCGAAAGTACTAAAACGGTATCTCCACTAGGTTTTACTGGGTTTAATTCGTATTCAATTCTGTTTTCTTCCAGACCACGAAGTAAACTATCGCGCACAGCATTTGGTCCCGAATACTTACCATTAATTCTCTGTACCAAAGATTTCCAAAATTCTCCTGAAAAGAGCGAATTACTATGAGTGTAAATAGTGAGAATCATTGTTTTAGAGGTTTACATAGATACATTGATACTCCGTCTGGTACATTATCAATCGCAACTAAGCCGTTCTTGGTATTTCTTTCTATTTTGTATCCCATTTTTTCAAAAAATTCTATAATGTCCTCAAAATGTGAGTGCACAAAATTTCGTTCAGATAGTGTTTTAGCTATCTCAATAAAACAGATAGGTTGGTAACGAGAGATGGTTTTATATGCGCCTTGTAACACCTCCCACTCATATCCTTCAACATCAATTTTAATAAAATCTGGCGTAGGAAGATCAAGCGAATCCAGCGTTCTAACAGCTACGGACATATGTGGAGTAGGGGTATCGCCAAGGAAATCTTTAGCGAGGGTGGAGCCGGAACCAGATAAATTCAGGTCAAGCTCTGACTCATGATCACCAAGAGCAAGGGTGTGCGTAGTGACCCTATCCTCTACTCTGTTAATTCGCGATGATTCTTTTATACAAGAAATGTAATCTGGTATAGGCTCAAAAGCATACACTGATGCATTGAATCTTGTCGCAGCAAAGATACCATAGTAACCGGTGTTAGCACCTATATCGTATACATTTGGAGAGTCAAGTGTGTTAAGTATGCTTGTCACCAAGCTCGTATCTTCTTTTTCTACTATACCATTTTGGGCAATACCGTAAGCTATGTCAGAACTATTGTAAACATTGCCAACATACCAGAAGCCAAGATCACACCATACGGCAGTTTTCCCAAGGTCATTATACTGATTTGGGGTAATGTATAAAAACTTTTTGCCCGTAACTTTATTGAGCAGTGAGATTAGTTTAAAAAATATTTCTCGCATACCAGACTTTACTCTAAGTACTTGGCAGCTAACGGCTCAAGTTTTGAGAAGTTTTTCTTGTACCAAGTCGTTGTTTTTTCTATACCTTCCTCAAAAGAAACCTTTGGCTTAAATCCCAAATCAAACAATTTTGATGCATCAATATACTGATCAGGTATTTCAATAAAATTTGATGGTTTGGGGATAATGTTTGGTTCTATATCTCGTACTTTTTCACGGAGTATTTTTATGAGAGAATCAACACTCTTGATACTTAAACACTTATTAATGTCAATCAAATCATTTTTGGTGTAAGAACCAACATTAAATGCTGGCCAACCATATGTATCAACTCCACTTCGGGGGATATTTTTATGGTCAGTACCATAGTAGCTTTCTGCTTGTTCTGCCATCAACATATAGGCATCCACAACATCCTCTACATAAATGTATTCACGTAACACATTCTCATTCCCAGTGTTAATAACTGGAGGTCCATCAGACATCAAACGCATTATTGTACGAGGAATAAGTCTAGTGAAATTCATATCTCCCGGTCCATAAATATTACTTGAACGGCAAATCATGACTGGTAGCTTAAATTGAAAAGCGTAGGTTTGAGCGATCATGTCAGAACACACTTTCGACGAACTATACACATCTAGACCGCGCAGAGCATAGTTTTCTTTGTAGGGGAGTTTTTCATATTTATCAGTAGTGTGATCACCATAAGATTTATCAGAAGAGGCAATCAACACACGGGGCATGTTGTTGATACGGGCAACTTCAAGTACGTTAAGCGTTCCCATGACATTATTCTCAATCGTGGACATCGGTGCATCAGCAGCAGCACTTACGATAGCTGTAGCGGCTAAGTGAAAAATAGTATCGATTTGATGACGATCACAAACGCGTCTGATTTCTTCATAATCAAGTAGGTCGCAGTACTCCATATCTGGTTGGTTGGCTACTTTTCCTTCCCGTAATAAATCAAGAGTTTTCAGTGGACGCTTATGTCTTGCAGTAGCAATTACCACTGCATCGTTGTCAATTAGTTTCTTGATAAGGTGAGCTGCTACAAACCCATCAGCCCCAGTGACTAATACTCTCTTTCCAAACCAGAAGTTTTTATTTTTCATAGACAATATTAGATAGTAGCCACTATCTCCCTCATTCTAACAGAATATGTGTGAGGAGAAAATTTATCCATTCCGACTGTTCGAGCAGCGGCACACATATTTGACCATTTTGAAGGTTGTTTTTTAAATATTTCAAAAAATGTCTTCATGTGTAGGCTGTATTCATCCACGTTATCAAGCCCTGCAATCAAGGCACAAGAATCATCAAGATACTCCAAGTGTGCGTTCCAAATATGTGAACGATGGGTAATTATGGGATTGCCCGCTATAAGTGATTCAGCAATAGCTACGCCACTTGTCTCGCCATCTCGCCGGAAATGTGCCATAGAATTAATAGCCCCATGAAAAGCCCATACGGCATCTTCGGATGCACTCTGAGGTACGAAATGTACACGTGGTATATTTTCGCGTTTAACTAAATCAACCAGTATTGGGGGTGGTGACATTATTAAATAATGAACATTCGGGTACTCTGGTGCGATTCTTTGCCAAGCTCGTATGCCAATTGGATCAAAGATACTGTCATCATTGCGTCCAATACGTCCAAACACAAAATCAGTTTCCGGAATATTCAATTTCGCTCTTAGGTTGCGACCCATTTCAGTACTATTTTCAGGTGGTAACTGTGCCAAGGGTGCATACATAGTGATATCACGGTCAGATAATTTGCCCGTCCATTTTTCGGCATGCAAACGAACAGTGTCTGATATGCTAATGAATTTGCGCACATTTTTCTGTAACGTAGGAGCTCCAAAAATGTTTATAAGGATTATTGGGACGTTAGTAATTACATTCCAGGGGTAGTGAGAGTAACCGGGACTGGCAGTAACGATCAAATCAATAGCATGCTCAGACAAAACATTCTTAATATGTGGTTGCATTTCGGTGATGCGATGAGGGACTGCAAGTTCAGAAGTTTTGTATGAAAATGGTATGAAGGTAATATCAGGATGCATTGTTTGCTTTCGCTCTTCGGCACTAGTTTTTTCACCATACATAAAAAATACTTTGTATTCTTTCGCTAGAGAACTAGCTATCAATTGGAGGCATTTTTCTGTGCCGGCAAATGCTAGGCCAGTAATATGATAAATAAGGATATTTTTGATATGTTGGTTAGGATGGGTTTGAGCCGGTAGGTTAGGGTGCTGCTTTTTCTCCCAGCGTATCATCCGTGTTCGCCAATACCATTCGCGTATCCTAAGTGCCACTATTCGTGCAGGACGGGGTAGTACAAGCAGTATTTCTTTAATAAGATTTCTCATTGTAAATGTTATTTATGAACGATTTGAAATTTAGTAAGTTAACTTTCATTTCTTTATTTTAAGTGCATTTCTTATAGCATTAAGCTTTAATAACCACTTTGGTGCCACAGATGGTTTTGGCTCACGCCCGACTTTTTTTATAAATAAATCTCGCAATTCAGGGATGTACCAAATCTGAAGCGGTTCAAAGAATTCAATTCCATAGATATCAAACCATTTGAGTATTTCTTTTTTGTGCCAATTTGAGTTAGGTTGGTAGGATTGTTTTGGGAGCGGTAATGAGGAGATCCATATCGTAGGGACAGGAGCGGTCAAAAGCCCATTATCTTTAAGCGTCATTCCATATGTTGCGTTAATGCGACGCGCACCTCTTATACCTTGGATGAATTCTAGGCAGCGATACCAGGCTTGTTTGTATTGTACTCGCTTCCAATTTGCGAATTGAAAGTGCAAGACCACGCCCTTATTTTCGGGTACAAGAAGATCTTCGTGAGCATTTGCTATTGGTGTACGAGGTTCAGAGAGTGCCTTTTCCGGGTACAGAAGTGCAGTGTCATCGCAAAAAGCAATATCTTTCCAAACACTTCCCAGGGGGTGATTCCCGTCATTTAAGAAGTGAGTGGTATCTTTCCAAAAGTGGACCCACCGCATTGAAAGTTTTTGCCCTGGCTTGAGGCTTTCTATTGTTTCCCGAGCATGAGGTAGGAAATCAGAAGAAAATATTTCGTCGGCATCAAGGCAGATAAAGTGTGTGCCGTTTCTTTTTCTTCCTTCATTTAGCAAAATATTTCGTTTTGCTCCCAAATTAGGAAAGTCAGCCTTGGGCGCACTGAGTACCAGCACTCCAGCAGATTCAAGAATTTGGCGTGTTTTATCGCTAGAAGTATCGTCCAAGGCTATGATTTCGTCAGCTAGTTTTGAAATAGAGCTCAAATATGTGGGCAGTATCCAATCCTCATTTTTAACTGGAAGTAATGCCATTAATTTCATATTATTTTTGAGTATACACGTTCATTTTCTTCTGCCTGCAATTTATTACGGGAACCCGAAAGGGTAGTACCATCGTTGCGGAATATTCCACTGGTAGATAAGACGCGCACAAGGCAAGCGTCTGCTTTAGCTGCTCTTGTTTGGAATTCATAATCACCAGCGATTTTAAACGATTCATCAAAGTAACCGATTCGCTCAAAAAGCGCGCGTCGTGTTATGAAGTGCGGGCCTAGGTGCATTTCCTTAAGAAAACGTTCTTTCTCGAACTTTGGCGGGGTAAATGTTTTTACTTTTGCTAAAATTTTCAAACCCACTATTTGTACGAATCGATGATAACGGAAGGGGAAGTAAGCAATATCTGCTCTGCTATTTTGCAGAGCGTTGAGACCATCAATAATTGCCTTGGCAAAACGAGTATCATCCACTCCCCAGAAGGTAACAAATTTTCCTTCAGCTTCCTTTATGCCCCTGTTCCAACTAGCGTAGATTGGTTCGCGGTCAACAAATAAAACTTTAAACGGATTTGCGAGATTAGCCAATGCAGATCTTTCTTTTTTGGTCCCGTCATTAACAATTAAAATGAAGTTGTGATCGATGTCCGCCAGTTTCAAGGCACGGCTCAATTTCAAGGCATCATACAAAAATCTATCAAGATGCTGATCAGTACGGTACATTGAAATAATGATTGAAATAGACATAACCTAGTTTCTTTTAAGTATCTTACTGAGTTTCTTTAGCATAAAGAATGCTTGCACATAAGCTCTATTTACCCAAGTGATAACATTCTTTTTTGATCGAGTATACTTAGGAGAGATGTAATCAAGTTTTGAGTACAGTAGCCGCAGATTCCAGACGAAATGTTCTTCACCATGTCTTTCATCAGAAAATAAAGACAGATCAGTGATTTTGGCATCAGGCATTATTCTGTGGAGAAAGATACTCAGTAAGGTAGTATCGTGTCGAAATAACTTACAATCTCTTATAAAAAAAGTCTTGTTCGGAGGCTTATTTTTCCATTGTTCACTTGGAGAAAATCCGAGGCAAAGTCCAGATGAAGAAGCATCATGTGTGGCTTGGATTACTTTTTGTATATTAGGATCGTGTTTAGAAAAGCCAAACATGCCAGCAGTTACGACTTCTTTTTGAAGATCGAGGTTGTGCATCGAAAGGATAGTGATGTATTCACTCGGCACTATTAATTCACAAGGAATGGCTTGCCCAACTGCTATGTATCCATCATTTTCAATTTGCGTAAATACTTCGTCGAGTGATTGTAAAACTTGTGTACCAGCGTCTAGATACAAACTTGTGTCAGTGAATGGGTTAGTAAAAATGTACGTTTTCCATGTATAGCATTTTCTCCAAAAAGAATTGAAATGTGGCATTGGTACCACAGTGACGCCTTCGATATTAGAAAGTTCATGACGAAATGTTGGAAATAAACCAAGATCCCAAACGTAGATGTGCGGATGTGCTATATAGTTTTCTTTTATAGAGCCAATTAAGTTTAAAACAGACGGAAAAAATTTATTAGAGGCAGATGTGACGATTGATCGTGCACCAGAAGTTTTCATACGTACATAATTAGAATAGTGTTGTTTCGTTTTTTAGAAAAACAACATGAGCTCATAATAACCTTTTGTAGGTTGCGTACAACAATATGGAAACAACAACCATTGCACAGCTTGAAATAAGAGTTGCTGTAGCAGCACCGAGTCCTTGATGAAGGGGGATGAGCCAGATATTTGCCGCAATATTAGTCAACATTCCAATAAAAGCCGAAATAAATATCATAAAACGCTCATTTTCCGCGAGGAAAAATTGATTAACAATAATTATTAGTGACATTGGTATAAGTGACCAAATATAGATGCGTAAAATCCCAGTTGTTTCTACAAAATCTGGACCATAAATTAAGTGGACAATAGTTGGCGCAAGCAAATAGACACTAATAGCGATAGAAACGGACAAACCAAAAGAAAAAAGAATGAGTAAAATAAAGCGATGAATGTAATCTTTTAACGAATGCTGTTTGGCATTGATAAGTGCAGGAAGTAGTGATCCTGCTAGTAGTGTTGGAATAAAATACCACAATTCACTCAATCGGACAGCAGCATCGTATAAACCGACTTCAGTTGAATCAATCAAGTTTTTAAGTAGAACTTGATCGACGCGAGAGTATATCAGAGCGAAGGCAGTGATAAACATATATGGCCATGAATCTATCAATAAACCTTTGGTGGTCGAAAGGTCAAACTCCCATTCTCTAAGAGTACCGAAAGTTCTTTGACGGATGAATATGTATCCTATTGCATAGAGCAAGGACTCAAACACTAAGATGATCGCTAAGTAAATAACTCCGCCACCTAAGTAAATAGCACCAATTTTTAAAAAGTTGATAACGATAACAACAAAAATTGAAAGCAAAGCGACTGCACGTGCTTTGACTGCTGCACCAAATTCATAACTTATAAAAAATACAGATTGACTTATGAAGGTAATAGACAAGAGGGCGATGAGCAGTAAAGAAACATCAGGAGACGATAATATCCAGGCAGTGAGAATTGCTAATACAGCCGCACCGCTACCGGTAGTAAGCTTGATGACAAGAGCAGATCCTAACAAAAAGTTTTTCTGCTCTGGGTTTTTTACAAGTTCTCGGTAGAGAACGTTGTCGATGCCTAGCGAAGCAATAAAGGAGAATAAGGCAATGAAACTAAGTGCATAACTCAACTCTCCAAAATTGGTGGGTCCAAGTGCACGGGCAATATAAAGTGTGGCAAATAAACCAATGCCCATGGTTACGAGTTTGCCAAAAAGTGACCAGCCAGCACTGCCAGCATACCGCCTCAAGCCATAAACAGAGAAGGGTACTTTGGTTTTAAGTGCACGTAACATTTAAACAGGTATTTTTTGAAATACAGTGATTGAATCGACTGTTTCAATCAATCTTAATCTTGAGTCAAGCTTAAGTTCATTCACTAATGTAATACATCCAGGCCAACCGTCGAATTCGGCGCTGGGAATCGAGGTAACTTTTGCCGAATCATCGAAAGAGATGTATCCACCAGGGTCGATAAGAAGATACCAATCCTCGAAATCTTTTTTGACAGATTCATATCGATGATCTCCATCTATGAAAATAAAATCAAATTGGTGATGCCAATCTTTTGCCACATTATAGCTAAAGTCTTTAAAAAAATGAAAATCCGAGTAAAACGCAAGATTTTTTACTATTTTCTCTTCAGTACCTATCAATCTTCGGTTCATGCTATCCGGGATGATCGGATCTATACCATAAATGGGAACACAGGCAACTTCTGCCATTTCTTTAGTAGTTTTACCATCTAATACTCCAATTTCAACAATCCCCGCTTTGGCTTTTTTTGCGTATCGTTGCAACAAATCCCTTTCTGCATCTGTTGTTCCGCGGGCTCCTTCTGGGCCAGTATCAATTTTAGTTACAAATGCTATTTTCGCCATACTAATGAGGATCCCAAGCAATTTCAGAGGGTCGGTGAAGAGCAGCTTAAATTTATATTTTGTTTTTTGGTATAAAGTATTCATACTAACAAATTTTACTTGAATAAGTTCCTAACTCTAAGAGAGAAATATAATAAATTACGTAATCTCTTTCTGATTACATCAATATAAAACTCCTTCCATTTTGAGTTTAATATTTGTGAACGCTTTAAGCTATAGTTTTTGGCCATATCCATGGTTACGAATGACCCATCGATACTAATGGTGGGTAATAAAAATGGTTGTGCCAAACGTACCTCAAGATACCTTTTTGTTTTCTTAAATTCCACCAAAAAACCGAAATGTTTTTTATAGAGGTACTGTTTATTACGGTTTTGCACACGATCAAGTTCTGGGTGAGGATTTTCACGCATACCACCCCATTGAACGTCAGATATAAAAGGAAGAGCAAAAACAAAATTCCGTAGATTTTTTTGGAGACATCGTATTGAGAGATCATGATTATCCCAAGTGTAAGGGGCAAGCGCTTCATCTAGATATCCGACATTCTCTAACACATAGCTTGAAATACACTCTGGACTACGAATGCTCACCATCCGTTCTACAAGATGATAAGGCGCAAGTACAGTACTTGACATACCTGTTCCAAAACAACTTTCAATCAAATCAGTTTCCCGCACCTCTTTCTTGCGGTGATCGAGAATTAGGCTTGTACCATGTCGGAAGCCTAGTGTCCCAACATTTTCAAACCCGAGATTGTCATAGATTTTTGCCAAATTCTCTTCCACATTTTTGTCAGATAGGATAACATCGTCTTGCAGTATTATATTTAACACCTTGCCTTCTTGAGGTATTTGTTTGAGTGCTAAGTTTATTGATTTTATCTCATGAACATCGGGAGCGTATATTTTTTTTATAGAAATATTTTTGTTTTTTTCTATCAAACTATCTATAATTTTTTCGGTATTATCGGTGCAACCATCAAGAACAGGGTAGATTGTACTGTTCTCTCCACAATTGTTGATCAAGCCCACCATCACTGACTCAATTAGGTCTTGTTTGTTGTGAATCGTAACAATGTAGTTAAAAGCGTAGGCAGACATACATTATTTATGCTTGAGAAAGAATTTTTATGAGCAGATCTTTATCTTGATTTGTAAGATCGGGCCGATTTGCAAAATAGAAACCATTGCCGTGAATGATCTCTGCGTTTGGCAATCTTGAAAGAGGCAGATCTTGTTTTTTGTAAAACGGTTGGTTCAGTATATTACCGGCAATAATAGGTCTAATCTCTACTCCATTTTTTACAAAAAGATCTCTGACTGTTTCGAATCGGTCACTTTCTTTAAAGACGACTGGAATTGAAAAGTTTGAAACGAGAGAAAGGTGACTAGAATTAATCCCTATTGCTCCAGCATTAATTACTGCCGCATTCAGCTCTTCAAAGTTTAGATGTCTCTGCCCAATCATCTGGTCTAAGTATTGAATCTGATGATTTCCCAGGAATCCCTGGATTTCCGTTGGGCGAGCATTGTAGGCAAGTTCATAAAAGGTATACAGTGAATAAAAGTCATCCACGTCATTTTTTGAGCGCAGGTCATTTTTGTATTGCTCGGGTAAATTTCTATCCCAGCCGTGAGCACGGCACATAAGTAAGTGATGGTATAAATCTTCATCATCAGTGCAGACCACGCCACCTTCAATCGTAGAGAGGTGGTGTCCGATAAAAGTAGAGAATGTTGATGCTAGACCAAAATTTCCTAGTTTTGTATCGTTGAGTTTAGTTCCGATAGATTCACAATTGTCTTCAATGAGAAGGATACCTCGTTCTCTACATATATTCGCAATCGTATCAATATCGTCAGCAAAACCAAGTACGTTAGTTATAAAAAAAGCTTTTAGATCGGTGTGCGATAACAATTCAACTAACTGAGCACTTGAAGTATTAAGTGTGTCTAATTCGCAATCAAGTGGTACAGGTTCTAAACCAAGCTGTAAAAGTGGCATCACATTGGTTGGCCAAGTAACAGCTGAAAACCCAACTTTGTCACCTTTTTGTAATTTCCCACTATTGAGAAGCGATTGAATAAGGACTAAGTTAGCCATGCTACCGCTTGATACAAAAACAGCATACTTGCGCCCCTGCCACTTTGCGAAAGCAGTTTCAAATTCTGCGCATTGTTGACCCATACTGAAACGATCCGTGTTTCTAATGAATTCTATCAATGCCTCTTTAGTTTCCTCGTTCTTGAAAAAGCTTTTCTCCATCAATCTAATCATGTTGTCCATGATTTACTTGGAACCATTCATACGTTTCAGCGATACCATCCATAAATTTTATTTTAGGTTCCCATCCGAGTGTAGAAAGTTTAGAAACGTCAAGAAGTTTTCTTGGGGTACCATCTGGTTTTGAAGTATCCCAGATAATATCTCCTTTATACCCGACAATCTCTTGTACAGTGGCTGCTAGATCCTTTATGGCCATGTCTTTGCCTGTGCCGACATTAACTATTTCACTGCCATCATAATATTTCATCAAGTGGATACAAGCATCAGCAAGATCGTCAACATGCAAAAATTCGCGCATTGCATTACCGCTACCCCATAACGTCACACTTGGGATATTTGACTTTTTAGCCCCATGGAACTTTCTGATAAAAGCGGGGAGTACATGTGACGTCTGAGGATCGAAATTATCACCTGGTCCATAAAGATTAGTTGGCATGAGACTTATAAAGTTGGTGCCGTACTGTTGATTATAAGATTGGCATAGCTTGATACCTGCTATCTTAGCAATGGCATAGGCGTCATTAGTCGATTCCAGAGGTCCAGTGAGAAGGGAATCTTCTTTTATTGGTTGTTCTGCCATCTTTGGATAAATGCAAGAGGAACCAAGGAATATGAGCTTATTCACATTATTCACATACGCAGAATGTATGATGTTATTCTGGATTTGTAGATTCTCATAAATAAAATGAGCAGGATAAGTTTTATTTGCCATAATACCGCCAACTTTTGCGGCGGCTTGGAATACGTACTCTGGTTTCTCATTGGCAAAGAAGTCAGCCACAGCTTGTTGGTCAAGTAAATCTAATTCGTTACGAGTACGAGTAATACTATTAGTATAGCCTTCAGTTTTTAATTTACGAACAATGGCAGAGCCAACCAACCCCTGATGCCCTGCTACGAAGATTTTTGAGTTCTTTTCCATAACCTCTGTATATTATCGCAATTACTCCGAGTCAGCTCGTACTTCAAAACCACCACTTTTTAAGTGTAGTTCACGTTCTGCTTCAGACATATCGTGATCTACCATTTCTGCAATGAGTTGAGTGAAAGAAACTCCGCGTTTCCAATTCAGTTTCTGTTCAGCATAACTAGGATCACCAAGTAATGTTTCAACCTCGGTAGGACGATAGTAGCGCGGATCAACCGCAACAATTGTATTACCAGTCTTAATGTCAATACCCTTTTCATTCTCGCCAGTTCCTTTAAATTTCAATTTGATACCAATCCTATTGAATGCAATTTCGCAAAATTCTCGAACACTGTGTTGTTCGCCAGAGGCTAGAATATAATCGTCAGGAGTATTCTGTTGAAGCATGAGCCACATACCCTCCACATAGTCACGGGCGTGTCCCCAATCGCGTAGCGCATCCAAGTTCCCGAGATATAAGGTTTCCTGAATACCAAGTTTTATACGAGCGGCAGCACGAGTGATCTTGCGTGTTACAAAAGTCTCGCCTCGACGTGGTGATTCGTGATTAAAAAGAATACCTGTACTCGCATGTAACCCATAGGCCTCGCGATAATTAATAGTAGTCCAATGAGCATAGAGTTTCGCAACACCATAAGGACTTCTTGGGTAAAAAGGAGTTTCTAGAGATTGAGGTGCTTTACTAGCACCAAACATTTCTGAAGTAGAGGCTTGGTAAAAACGAGTTTTCTTTTCGAGTCCAAGAATACGTAGTGCTTCAAGAAGACGCAGTGCACCGAGTCCGTCAATGTCGCCAGTATATTCGGGAGTTTCAAACGAAACTTTTACATGGCTCATTGCGCCCAGATTATAGATCTCATCAGGTTGTATCTCTTGAATGATGCGAATGAGGCTAGTTGTTTCACTTAAGTCACCATAATGAAGAACAAGATGCCGATTTTTTTCTTCAGGTCCTTGGTATAAATGATCTATACGTTCTGTATTGAACGAGCTTGAGCGACGAATAATACCGTGAACCTCATAACCTTTTTC
>DCYW01000025.1:0-369 GCA_002331185.1 Patescibacteria group bacterium UBA2100
GAGGATAATACTGTTACAAGCAAAGAAGAAACTTCTGTTGCACCCGAAGGAAACGTCGTTATCGTTAATTATGACGGAAATTCATATTCACCGAATACGGTCACCATTTCAGCTGGCGATACAGTTCGATTTGTGAATTCCGGAAATGCTCCAATGTGGACAGCATCTAATATTCATCCAACTCACGCTAACTATCCCGAAAAAAGTGCAAGAGACTGTCTTGGAAGTTCATTCGACCAATGTGAGGTTAGCAGTACCTATGAATTTACATTCAACTCCGCAGGTACACACACATACCATAATCATGTACGAGCAAACCAGGGTGGGACAATAATAGTCAAATAAAATACGTGGCATGAATAAAGTAGG
>DCYW01000025.1:685-3798 GCA_002331185.1 Patescibacteria group bacterium UBA2100
ATGAATAAAGTAGGAATAGGAGTCATAGCATTAGTCGTTATTGTAGGAGCACTATTTTTCTTCAGTAATAATGCAGCCGAGGCACCAAAAAACAATGAGTTACAATCACCCAGTGTAACTGGTGTAAGTGACTCACAAATAAAATCCGATGCTAATATGGCAGAAACTACAGATGGTACTGCACAGGTTGACATGAGCCCAATAGTAGAAAACCTCGATAGTGTTATTAAGGATGTTATTAAAGAGATGGAAAGCGAAAATGTAGTCGTTCTGGATGTGCGAACAGATCGGGAATGGAATGAATTACACGCTGAAGGAGCTATTCATTACGGCCTCGAGGAATTCTTACAAAAAGGTGACCTTCCTGACATCGACAAAAATACGAAAATTTACGTATATTGTCGAACTGGTGTGAGGGCAGCTCAAGCAATTCGCATCCTACAAGAAGCAGGATATACGGACCTCAAAAACATTCGTGGTATCAATGACTGGGTTCGTAATGGAGGACCCACAGTGACTGGAATTGATGGAGATAGTCAGTAATACGTCGCACGCAGAAGATTATAATTAATAATGCACCTTTTACACTATGGGAAATGTATAGGATCGTGTCAATTACTCATAGTCATAATATTAGTACCCATGCGCTACCAAGTTTCGAGTGGGTAATGTCTCCAACAATCAATGGGTATTGATGGATCATTGTTCAGTATTGAATTGATGCGAACTAATCTCGTCCAAGAACCAAATAATTGATAAAACAATATGCGTAAAAAATTTATTATTACCGTTGCTCTAACACTTATTCTCGGAGGAGGAATTTTTGTCTCTCTCAATGAGAGTAATTCTCAAGAAAATATACAGAGTGCGGGCACGGAAAACATAACACGAACAGAGAAGTTTGATCAGGTGCCTGAATTTGTACTTGAGGATTGGAATGGAAACGAAGTAACGTTAGCTGATTTTCAAGGGAAACCATTGATTCTCAATTCTTGGGCAGTGTGGTGTCCATTTTGTCTTGACGAGCTACCAGATTTTGCACAATTGCAAGAAGAGCTTGAAGACAGTGTCATCATTATCGCCATTGATCGTGCAGAACCAACCGCTAAGCAGAAAAAATTTACCGACAAACTTGGGGTCACCGATAGATTACTTTTTCTCAACGACCCAAAGGACTCATTTTATCAATCAATCGGTGGTTTTTCTATGCCTGAAACGCTCTTTGTTGATGCAGAAGGAAACATCCGTATACACAAGCGTGGCCCTATGGACATTGGAGAAATGAGACAGAAAGTACAATCTATTTTGTAAGCACCAACCCAATATATGGAGCCACTAAGCATTACATTTATTATATCCGTGTTTATCGCAGGCCTGGTGACTTTTTTAGCTCCCTGCACCCTACCACTTGTTCCTGCGTATCTCGGATTCATTAGTGGAGTTTCAACCGATGACTTACGCGATGCAGAAAAGGCAAAATTGCTCAGAAAGAAAATTTTCTTGAACGGTCTTTTTTTTGTCATCGGATTTTCCATTGTTTTTATTATATTTGGAACGCTTATCGGGTTACTCGGACAAACACTTGTTCCTTTCCGCATTTGGCTTACACGAATCGCCGGCGCATTTGTCATCATGTTCGGGCTTTTTATGTTGGGTGCGTTCAAATTGTCGTTTCTACAAGGGGACAAAAGAATGAACATCCCCTCATTTCTTGAAATCGGCAAGCCGTCAAGCTCGTTGGCAATTGGATCAGCATTTGCATTCGGCTGGACACCGTGCGTAGGTCCTATTCTAGGTGCAGTACTTGCGCTTGCCTCAACGTCTACCACCGCTGTTCAAGGAGGATTGCTTCTTGCTGTTTTTTCTGTAGGTCTTGCAATACCTTTTTTATTAGTCGCACTTGGATTATCAAAAGCAACTCAATATATCGAAAAAATTTCAAAATATCTCAAGTGGGTGTCAATCATTGGTGGAATATTCCTTGTTCTCCTTGGTATTCTATTAATTACTAATAATTTTACGTTACTTATCCAGTACGGTTTTCAATTGCTTGACGTTATTAATTATGAAGGAATCTATCAATTCCTGTGATTCATATTACATATGAATCAATAGAAAACTCACTTTATTTTTGGTTTTCCAATACAAACAATTATCTCGCGATTTGCTCTGGGGATCTATTAAAGTTCCTTTTCACATATTCTGTAATTTTTTCAACATCTACTGTATCAAGTTCCAGCAACCTACCCCAAGAAACAACAGCGATGTTGCTATTATTTGCTGACCGTGGTGAAACTACAGTTCTGCCAGAATAATTTCTCCCAATATCTTCGAGTTTCTGAATATCCTCCTCGCGCAAGTCTTTGTATGAGATCCAAATGCCACCATGCTCAAGATTATGCACTACATTCTCATCAATTAACTCCTCTTGATAGACGCCGAAATCAACTGGAGCGCCATGCGCGCCTGATGTCGGAGGATTCGTATTATATGGATCATGTGCATCACCTATACGTATATGCTCTGCTCCCATCACAGCAACTTTTTCACCTGGTCTGCCCTCCTCTGCTTTTTTAGCAGCACTTATACTCCAAGATATTAAAGTACCTATAGCAACAACTACTAGCAACCATAGTGTTATTTTCTTTATTTTCTTCAAACGAATACGTCTCACGCGCTGATGCTCCTTGGCAGCTCTTTTTTTCTCTATTGCTTCCTTCTTACTGAGTTGTCCTTCCATATATGTTTAATCTACATTATTGATTACTTTCTTTAATTTATCTTCGATCTCTTGAGCTATGTTTTGCAAATCTTCGCTTTCTACCATAGCCATAGCGGTTGTTGGTAAAATAGAAGAAACAAACACTTCGTCGTCCTTCTCATACACAATAACATTACATGGCAACAGCAACCCTATCTCATGTTCTGCTTTCAGGGCGGTGTAAGCAAATGGTGGGTTACAGGCGCCTAATATTATGTAATTATCGAAATCAACGTTCAGCTTTTTTTTTAAAGTATCTTTTACATTGATTGTAGTTAATACACCAAACCCTTCTGTTGCTAGTTCCTCTGTTATTTTTTCGACCGCCCTGTCGAAATTTAATGCTGACTTT
>DCYW01000038.1:0-12309 GCA_002331185.1 Patescibacteria group bacterium UBA2100
ACAGTTACGGATCCTACAGATCCAATTCCACCACCACTTTCTTGTGCAAATCCTGGTGCTGGAGGAGTAGGAAGTAGCAATAGCGATGGTGATGGCAACCCGAGTACCTGCACTGTTGGAGAGGTATCTTCTATTTTAATGGCCGCTGCTGACCCACAAGGGGATCAAATTCGATATCTTGTTGATTGGAATGCCGATGGCGTGATAGATGAGTATGTACCAGCATCTGGTTATGTTGACTCCGGCACACCTACTTTGGCCAATCGAACATTTACTACAGAAGGAACAAAAGTGGTACGCTTTCGTGCTGAAGATCCACAAGGTTCTATTTCTGCATGGTCGAGCGACGCAGTGTTTGTCTGTACAGATAATAATATTTTAGAGGTACCCTCAGTGACTGTCGCGTCAGGTGCTCAGTGTATTCCTGGAGTTATGCAAGATGTAAGTATTGTCGTTACGCATCCGTCAGGTGGTAATGTATATTATGAATTTGATATGGATAGAGATGGTACAGTTGACTTGCGAGTACCTTCATCGGGTTACGTTCCCTCTGGAGTGCCACAAAGCGCACAGTATTTGTTTGAACGAGGCGCATATAGTTTTGCAGTCCGTGCAGGTGCTGAAAATGGCCTTATTTCGAATTGGTCAACTATCGTTGGTGCCTGTGGTGTGGCAGCCGACGTTTGCCCTTCATGTGCAGCAGGTGTGCCAAGTGTTTCTATTACTGCAACCCCTCCATTGGTCTCTCCTGGGCAAACAAGTCAAATTAATTGGGATATTGCAGGACTTGATACTATACAAACGTGTTCAATAACTGGAAGTAATGGTGATACTGTTGCGTGGGATACAATATCAAACACTTCAAGTTATACGACATCGGCAATTACAGCACAAACAACATATACAATGAGCTGTACATTTTCTGATGTCGGTACAATGACTGATATCACGTCCGTGTTCTTGGTTCCTGCATGGGAAGAGTTTTAGAGTGTAAAGAGCATGTCATTTATCTCACGATTTCAAGCTATAGATGAGAAGGAAAAGACGCATGCAGTGCGTCAGCTTATTGAAGACTCAACACCAGATTTCGATTACTTTTTTATGCTCATCTTGTCGGTTTTGATGGCGACTTTTGGACTATTAGCAGGAAGTGAATCGATTGTTATTGGTGCTATGCTCTTGGCACCACTCCTTGCTCCAATTATGGGACTTTCGCTTGGTACATCGATGTCACTCCACTCCCTGATAGGACGTTCGTTATCGACAATTGGTTACTCGATAATGTTCGCTGTAGGTGCTGCAGTCGTCGGCGCTTTCTTGTTTGCGGTAGGAGATTTAAACGGAGGTATTAATGAAGTAATACTTTCTCGTACAGAACCGTCCCTTTTGTTCTTTATTGTTGCAGTAATTTCTGGTTTTGCTGTTGCCTACACCACAGTACGACCTAACCTCTCTTCGACGCTTCCCGGTGTTGCAATTGCGGTTGCCCTTATCCCACCACTTGCTGTTATCGGCATAGGTATTGCTATGCTTAACCCGGCGATTGTTGCAGGTTCTGTTGTTATGTTCTTTATAAACGTAGCGGGAATTGTATTTGCTGGCATGGTGACATTTTCCCTTATGGATGTGCATGACAAGAGTCTTATTGCTGAAACAGCTATAAAAAAAGAACAGAAGCGCGTTGAAAAAGAAAGTGAAAAAATAAAGAAAATAGACGAAGAGATCGCACAGGAGCAGGCGTGATACACTAACTTGGTGGAGCGTATAATTGGACATATTGATATGGATGCCTTTTTTGCATCCGTTGAAGAGCGAGACAAGCCGTATTTAAAAGGTCTGCCTGTTATTGTGGGTGCAGATCCTGAGAATGGGAATGGTCGTGGTGTTGTATCTACCGCTAATTATGAAGCTCGAAAATTAGGCATACACTCAGCACTTCCTATTACGAAAGCTTGGGAGTACTGTGAAGCATCTCGTAGCAGTGGCGGACTGCGTTGTGTTTTTATCACATCAGGATTTTCGCGATATAAAATAGCGTCATGTGATGTCTTTGCACACGTACGTACGTTCGTACGTACGTTGTCGCAAACAAGTATTGATGAAGCATATCTTGACCTTGGCTTTTGTGGATCATTTGTCAAAGCAGAAAAACTAGCTGCAAAAATTATGAGGGAAGTAAAGAAGAAAACAAGTCTCACGTGCTCGATAGGTATTGGGCCGAATAAAATGATTGCTAAAATTGCATCAAATTATAACAAACCTGCTGGACTCACAATTGTAACTCCTGAAAGGATGGGTGCATTTTTAGCACCCCTCTCTATTAGGGCTATTCCTGGTATAGGGAAAAAGACAGAGAATGCTTTTGTTCGTTTAGGAATCAAAACAGTTAAAGATTTACAAGAGTGCTCGTGGGAGGACTTGCAACAACAGTTTGGGAAGCGGGAGTTTTCAATCTGGGAACGTGTTTGTGGTGTTGATGAACGCACAGTAGAGGCACAGAAAGCAAAACGTAAATCTATAGGAAAAAACCACACATTCAATACTGATACAAGGGATATAAATGAAGTTTTAGACATTATAAAACAGCAAATAGAAGTAATTTTAAGGGAAATGAAAAAACAAGGTTTTAATGAATTTCGGACTGTAGTGCTTACTGTTCGTTTTTCCGATTTTATGACACGAACGCGTACTCTTACATTGGATACACCCATACACACTGCCATCGACTTTGAATTAAAGGCAACTAAATTAGTCTTCCCATTTTTTGAAAAAGCAGAAAATCCGACAGGCAAAGCGATTCGTCTTATAGGAGTTCGTGCCGAAAAACTGCTACAAGACAAACCACACTGATAATATCAGCTGTTCTTAGTATGGTGTGTCTTAGACGGTATACATTAATATCAGTGCTATGATATTGTACATCATTGTATGAAGAAGGAATTAGAACGTATAGCACGAATGAGAAAGATTGCACGCACGCTTAAACAACTCTACACCAATCCCAAAACAGAATTAACTTACGAGAAAAATTTCCAGTTTCTCGTGGCGGTTATGCTCAGTGCACAATGCACTGATAAGAAAGTGAATGAATGTACGGACAGTTTATTTAAAAAGTACAAGACATCAAAAGATTTTGCTCACGCTCGGCTTTCGGTGCTTCAGAAAGAGATCGGAACTATTCCGTTCTTTAGAAATAAGGCAAAACACATAGTACACTCAGCGCAACTCATTGAAGAAAAATTTTACGGAGAAGTCCCCAAAACGATTGATGAACTTATGCAGCTACCCGGAGTAGCGTATAAAACAGCGAATGTTGTACTGGGAGAGCTATTTGATATATGGGAAGGAATTGCAACAGATACTCATGTACGTCGTTTTGCGTTGCGTTTTGATCTTACAGATAATACGGACCTCACTAAGATTTCAAAAGATTTAGAGGCGCTCGTACCAAAGAAAGACTGGAAGTATGTAAATAATGGATTTGTACTATATGGACGTTATGTATGTCCTGCACGTCCCCATGATTGCGAGAAGCATCCATTAACAAAAATTTGGCCACCAAGTATGAGTCGGTGGCCAAAAGCAAAGTAAAGAGCGAATTATAGTTGACTGCTGGTTTTTTGGAAGTATAGATGCTCCTTAAAGCGTTGCTCAAGACTTTTAGAAAGTTGTCTCCCAAACCTCTTTTGTGTCTTAATGAACGCTGCAAGAATTTCGTTGTGCAATCTCGGTATTTCCTGCCCTGTTACACAGATATTGGATACGAAGTCGCAGAATTGCCCGAAGGCCAACGTTTTCTTCTCGAGGAAGGCAAGTATGTCCTCGGGACTTTGTACTACTGATGTGTCGCTCATATGACTCATCCTTTTCCTGTTTCCAATGAAGATGATGCCATATATACTCAGGGTTGTCATCTACATGCGAGAAGTTTTGTATATAGTATTATGTAAAGATTATGAGTAAAAAACGACAATCGGTAGCAGTATTTGATGTTGATGGAACTATATTCCGCTCGAGTTTGCTCATAAGCCTTGTTGAAACAATGGTAGCTGAAGGGATTTTGCCAAAAAAAGTACAAACCTATTATAGAGATGCTCATAAAAGGTGGCTTGATCGGGAAGGTGGGTATGGAGAATATATTAATGCCATGGTAGATGCGTTTTATGAAAATATAAAAGGTGTGCACTATTCTGAATTTGCTGAAATTTCGAAAAAGGTAGTCGAGAATCAGGGGAAGCATACTTACCGTTATACGAGAAATCTCATTAAACAATTAAAAAAAGACGGTTACTTTCTTCTTGCAGTTTCTCACTCACCAAAAACAATTCTTGACCAGTTTTGTCCTGGTTTAGGGTTTGATAAGACGTATGGAATGATTTATGAAATTGGACCTGAAGATAGACTTACAGGAGAGGTTGTTGATAAGCATCTTATTTTGAATAAATCATATATTGTTAAACGAGCGGTCGAAAAAGAGCAGCTTACACTTACAGGCTCTGTAGGAGTGGGTGACACAGAAAGCGATATTTCATTTCTTGATATTGTTGAAAAACCGATATGTTTGAATCCGAACTCACATTTGTATCGGCATGCCAAACTGAATGAGTGGAATGTTGTTGTTGAACGGAAAGATGTTATCTATGAAATATAGCATGTATCTGTTAATTATATGTGGAGCTATTTTTATATACGGAACGTATGAGGCGGTTAGAGTGTATCAGTTGGTACATACCAGTAAGAAGTTAGTAGAAGAGTCAATGCCATATACTACAGATAAAAGAAAGGACCAAAAATCGATGCTAGTCTTAGGAGACAGCACTGCAGTTGGGGTAGGTGCTGTCTCTAAAGAAAGTGTTGCAGGAAAAATAGCAACAGCATTAAATGCTTCCGTTGAGAATCACGCTCAAAGTGGTGCGCGGTTGAGAGATGTTGTACGCCAGTTTGATACTGTTCAGGAAGAAAGATATGACACTATCTTGATTCAAGCAGGTGCCAACGATGCAATATACGGTACTTCAGATATGGAGATAAAAGAGAATATCAGTATTGTTTTACGCAAAGCAAAAAAGCTTAGTACTGATGTTGTTTTCCTCACCTCGGGTGACATTGGAGAAGCACCACTTTGGCCAGTTGGGATAAGCCAATATATGACATATAGAACAAATAAGGTTCGCGATATAGTACTTACACAAACAGCACGCAACGACGTTATATTTGTTGATCTATATACTTCAGAGACTCCCTTTAAAGAAGATCCTGTGCGATATTATGCATCCGATTTCCTCCATCTTTCTGGGGAAGGGTACGGCGTATGGGCTGATTTGGTATTAGAAAAGATATACGAGCAGTGGCCAGAAAAATATGGAAAAAAGTAAGCTGGAACATTTCCAGAAAAAAGTTTTTAATTTTTACAAGACAGAGGGGAGGCATACATTGCCGTGGCGAAACACTAACGACCCTTATTGCATTCTTGTTTCGGAAATAATGTTGCAGCAAACTCAAGTTGATAGGGTCATACCTAAATACAATGAGTTTCTTCGATTGTTCCCAACAGTAAAGGATTTATCTCAAGCCTCACTATCGGATGTGCTTCGTATATGGAGTGGTTTAGGGTATAACAGACGCGCACGCTTTTTACATAATGCAGCGCAAGAAATTCAAAAAGTGTATAACGGAGTAATGCCACATACTTTTACAGAATTACAATCCTTGTCAGGTATTGGTCCATACACAGCAAGTGCGGTTATGGTTTTTGCTTTCAACGAACCAATACCAATGATAGAAACGAATATTAGAAGTGTGTACATACATGAATTTTTCTCAAGACATGATGAAGTAGAGGATAAAGAAATCATGCCGTATATCGAAAAAACAGTTGATGTTAAAAATCCGTGTATTTGGTACGCAGCTTTGATGGATTATGGTACGTATTTAAAAAAGGTTACAAAAAATCCAAGTCGCAAGAGCAAGCATCATGTAATACAGAAAGCATTCAAAGGTTCATTGAGAGAAGCTCGTGGGAAAATACTTCCATTACTATTTAAAAAAGGAAAAACTACAGCAGCTCTTGTAAAAGAGACAGGAATAGGAAAAAAGCGAATCATAGAGGCATTGGAAGGGCTCATACGAGACGGTTTGGTAGAGCAAAATGGAAGTACCTGGACGTTGTGTACGTAGTTTGGATTAGACACCAACTATCACAGGGATGACAATAGGATTTTTATGTGTCTTTTGAAGAAGGAAATGTGCAATTACATCAATTAATTCGTTTTTTACATCATCAATCTCTGGTTTGCTCGACTTCTTGAATGTGTCTTCAACCGTCTTTTTTATGATGAGACGTGTTTCACCAAGAAGTTCTTGTGATTCCCGTAAATAAATGAATCCACGAGAAATAATATCAGGAGATTTGCGAAGTTTTCCGGTACGCAAGTTCATCGTAATAACAACAACAAAGATTCCGTCTTGTGCAAGTGCTTGACGATCCTTTATAACCGCCTCTTGGATATCACGTACATGTAGACCTTCAACGATACGAGTGGTCATTGGTGCTTTAACGGGAAGACGTACGAGCTTTTGTCCTTTTTCACGAATTTCAACTATTGTTCCGTTATCAGGGATTACAATATCGTCTGAAGTAAGGCCACAAGATTCTTTGATTAAGTCACCATGTGAACGAAGCATGTAGTGATATCCATGTTGGGGGATAAAGAATTTAGGATTTATTTGTTTGTGAATCCACTTCGCTTCTTCAGCATTACCATGTCCTGAGGCATGCACATCACTTGTTTGATACGTTACAATGTGTGGGCCTTGGCGTGCAATTTTGTCTTTCAGAGATTGAACAGCACGTTCATTTCCTGGAATAACAGACGATGACAAAACAAGAGTATCGTCTTTTGTGAGCGTAATAAATCGATGTGTTTTGTTAGCCATGCGCATAAGTGCTGCATAGGTATCACCTTGAGCCCCAGTCGCAAGAATTACAATCTTACTTTCCGGATAGTCACTCATTTGTTCAGCAGTAATAAGAGTGCCTTTTTGTGGTTTTACGAGACCGAGCTCCTTTGCAATTTCTAAGTTCCCCTTCATGCTGCGACCTTCAATAACAATTTTTTTGCCGTATCTTTCTGCTATCTCAATAATTTTAATGACACGTTCAAGCTGGGACGCAAATGTTCCTACAATCAGGCGATGTTTTGCTTCCCTTAAAATGATTTCAAAGGTATCAAACACTTTATGTTCTGGAATAGACCACCCTGGGCGCTCGGTGTTAGTTGAGTCCATGAGCATACATATAATATCTTCATCTTTAAAGATACTGAAAGAATCAATCTCTGCTTGGTCAACCACCCCCGTCCCATCATGACTTAATTTTATATCACCAGTTACGGTAATTCCGCCAAAGGGTGTTTTTACAATAACACCCATTGAGTCAGGAATAGTGTGTGTGACATTGTAAAAACGTAGTTTTAACGCACCAATATTTATTGTTTCAGTTGTTTCTACTTCGCGAATATCAAGAGCGGGCAGATGAGGGAATTCTTCTTGTCGCTTTTTAATCATGACTCCAGTCAGGCGGCGGGTGTAGATTGGTGGATTACCAATACGATCAGCCACATAGGGAATACCACCAATGTGGTCAAGGTGACCATGTGTAATCACTATCGCTTTTATCTTTTCTTTACGTTCTTCTAGGTACTGTGTGTTTGGCAGAATATAATCGACGCCAGGAGTGTCATCTTCTTGAAACATAAAGCCACAATCAACAATAATAATATCGTTGTTAAGTTCAATGGCAGTCATGTTTCGTCCGATTTCTTCAACTCCACCGAGAGGAATGATACGAATAACATCATCTTCTAGACGAGGAATAACATCATCTTTCTTTTTAGCGTGAGGGCGTGGTTGACCAAAATGACCGCGACGGTTTCTGGTATTGCGTGACTTGTTCGAGGATTTTTTTTGCCCTGCTCGTGTAGACTGTGGTGCTCCGCCAACTGTTTTTTTTGCGTGTAGACGTGTCGAAGCATTTCTGTTTGCAGAACGCTGATTACCTGTGCGAGTCTTTGTTTGTTTCTTTTCCATCCTTGATTCTTATTAGTAATTTATAAAATTGTATTTATTGAAAAAAGTTCCAAATTCGTTCTGTCTGAGTGTACCAAAGATACACTTCTGAAAAGCGTTCGCTTGGTGTGGTAACCAAGTCGATATCTACACCACGAAGGCGTGTAGGGACTATATAAAGAAAATCTGGCGCATAAAGGAAAATAGCGGGCGCGTCGGAAATTATTTCTTTCTCAAATTGTACATATAATTTATCACGCTCTTTTTTATCCGAGATCGTACGTGCTTTTGTCAGTAAATCGTCAACTGTAGAGTTCGTATAGTTTGCAATGTTTAAACCAGGATCATCCTTTTGTGATGAATGCCAGAATGCAAAGAGATCGAGACCTCGTCCAACAACTTCTCCAAACAATAACGCGTCATAATCACGAGGGCGAATAATATTTTGGTTTAAGTCACCAGTTTCAAAAACAGTTACTTTTACCGATATACCTGCTTCAGCCCACATATTTGCTGCAATTTGAGCAGCCCGTTTTAGTTCTGGTGTATTTGCTGTTGCGATAGAGAAAGAAAGAACTTCTTCACCGTCAGACCACTGTTGCAGTTTTTCGTTAAATTCCCATCCGGCTGATTCGAGGATCAATCGCGCTTCCTCTTGCCGTTCTTGAGAATTTTTTTCTATAGGTAGAGATACGCTTTGTCCGACAACAGCACCTGGTGGAATAGGGGAATCAATAACAGTCCCATACCCAGCAAGAACTTCATTTTTTATAGTTTCTTTATCAATAAGTGTCTCTAGTGCACGGCGTACATCTTTATCCGCAAACGCACGATTTTTATTTTGATTAAAGAAGATTGCAAAGATGCGAGGAAGTGTTATTTGTAGCAACTCTGAATCTTCACTGAGATAGTCGCGTAGCACAGAAGAAGAGACGGCGCTCATACTGGTTATTTCTCCTCTTGAATAGGCGCGTAAGAGCTCCTCTTCATTTGAATAAAAATAGACAGACAATTTATTGATGAACGGTCTTCCGAGCGTGTAATTACCAAATGGTCGCAGCTCATAATTTGTAGGAATGCCAGATGAATCATAGGCTATTTTTCTCAGTGCAAATGGACCTGAACCAATTGGTTGTGTATTAAAATTACTAAATGCAAATTCTTGCGGCGACACATTTGCCCAAATGTGTCGCGGAAGAATACCAATTGTAGTATTTTCTAGAAATGGAGCGTACGGGCGTTGCAAAGTAAATAATACTTCCCGGTCATTGATTTTTTCGACAGTCACACCATCCCAATCAGCGCGTCGTGGACTTTTGATAATTGGATCTTGAATTGTAGTAAGTGTGAATATAATATCATCAGCGGTCACTGGAACACCGTCTTGGAAACGCGCGTCGTCTCTTAGTGTAAATCGGTATTCGGTTCCATCTTCTGATATGGAGTAACGCTCGGCTAGATCTGGTATCAAATCACCAGAAGATGTTGGGCGAGTGAGACCTGCGTACACAAGTGAGGTAAGGTCACGGTCAGTGTCAGAAAGAGCAAGAAGTGGATTGATAAAACGAGGTGCCCCGATAACCCCTTCTTTAACTGATCCACCGCGAATAGGTATTTGAGTTGTTGTTGCATTATTCACTTGTATGAACACAACGAATGCACTAAAAAAGAGTGAAGCAGTTAGGATCCAAAAGAGAACCCGCTCAAATGGAGAAAGCGTGTCAATAATACGATGAATCGTATCTGCTCGCGGTAGCCGATATTCATGCATCAAATAAGAAGCTATTGTTCTATTTTTTTCTTTGGTCATTGTCTAAATTTAAGTAAAGAAGAAGCTAGACACCGAGCTTTGCTTGGGTACCTGAACCCACATTACTACGCAACAATAAGTAGATTTACAAGCGCAGTGAGTGCGAAAAGGACACCAAGCACAATAGTTGTGTAAAAGAGCGTTCGCTCTAATCCACGACGAGTGTGAAAACCCGAGCTAAAGTTATCTGCTCCGAATGCACCACCAAGGCCTGAACCAGTCTGCTGAAGCAGTATAGTCACAATAAGCATGATGGAGAGCGCTATTTGGATGTACGGCAGTATGCCGATTAAGCTTTCCATGTCACGAATGAGTATAGCAGGAGAATTGAATTTAGCAAGAATTATGTAGAATAATTGCAACTACGTACACCCTTTCGTATAATAACGCGCACGAGCACATATATGTGCACGATTATAAAATTAACAATATTATAGTGCTATGGCAAAAGTAAAAATTGCGCCGCTTGGTGACCGCGTTTTGGTTGATCCAATTACTGTTGACGAGAAGTCTCCGTCAGGAATTATCATTCCAGACACTGCACAGAAAGAAAAGCCAAAACAAGGAAAGGTGATTGCGCTAGGTACTTTAGAAAAAGTTTCTGATGTGGCAGTAGGCGATACTGTTCTTTTTAGCGATTATGGCTTTGATGAGATAAAAAATGAAGGAAAAGACTATTACATTATCGAAAGCAAGAATTTACTCGCAGTAATTAAATAAATATGGGAGCAAAAAAAGTTATATTTAGTCACGATATTCGTACAGCACTAAAGAGTGGCGCTGATACTGTAGCTAATGCAGTACGCGTTACACTTGGGCCCCGTGGTAGAAATGTTGCGCTCGACAAGGGTTTTGGAGGACCAACTATTACCAATGACGGTGTTTCAATTGCACGCGAGGTAACGCTCGCAGACAAATTTGAAAATATGGGTGCAGAAATTGTGAAAGAAGTTGCGAGTAAAACCAACGACAAGGCAGGAGACGGTACAACTACAGCAATGGTTTTAACGAGTGCGGTCATTGATGAAGGACTGAAGCGAACAGCTATGGGAGCAAACGCAACAATAGTTCGTCGTGGTATAGAGTCCGCAGCACGCGATACTGTCGACGCGTTGCGTAAAATGGCTAAAGAAGTAAAGGGTAGAGAAGAGGTACGTAACGTTGCGACTATTTCTGCTGAGTCATCTGAACTTGGTAAAGTTATCGCAGACACTATCGATAAGGTAGGAAAGGATGGTGTAGTAACTGTCGAAGAGTCACAATCATTTGGCATTGAGTCAGAAGTAGTAGAAGGATTGGAGTTCGACAAAGGGTATGTATCTCCATATATGGTGACAAACACGGACAGAATGGAAGCAGAAATGAAAGAAGCAGCAATCTTGGTAACAGATAAAAAGATTTCAAGTATTCAAGAGATTTTGCCACTGCTTGAAAAACTTGCGCAGTCAGGTAAGAAAGATCTTGTTATTATTGCAGATGATGTTGACGGAGAAGCGCTCGCTACTCTTGTGGTAAATAAACTTCGAGGTGCGTTTAATGTACTCGCAGTGAAGGCGCCTGGATACGGCGATCGAAAGAAAGAAATGCTCGGAGATATCGCAACAGTGTTAGGTGCTGAATTAATATCGGAAGAGATGGGACGGAAACTTGAAGATACTGAACTAGAGATGTTGGGACGCGCAAGTCGTATAGTTGCTACAAAAGACGCAACCGTTATTGTGGGTGGCAAAGGCAAAAAGAAGGATGTTGTTGGACGCATTGCACAATTACAAGCACAAGTAAAAAACAGTGATTCGAAGTTTGATGCCGAAAAACTTGAAGAACGTATTGCAAAATTAAGTGGCGGTGTTGCCGTTATACGTGTCGGCGCAGCCACTGAAACCGAAATGAAGTATCTAAAAGACAAGATTGAAGACGCGGTAAATGCAACTAAAGCAGCAATTGAGGAAGGAATTGTTTCAGGTGGTGGAAGTGCACTCGTGCATGTCTCAGAGAAACTTGCAAAGAACAAAGAGGCACAAGGACATGATGAGTTCGCAATTGGATACCGAATTTTGGTTCACGCACTACGTGCTCCTCTTGTACAGATTGTAGACAATGCAGGAAGAGATGATGCACCTGTTATCTTGCGAGACATCGTAGCAAAAGGCGAAAAGTATGGATTCGATGCGGGGGGTGATGATGCTGATGCACGTATTGTTGATATGTTCAGCGAAGGCATTATCGATCCAGTGAAAGTGACACGCAGCGGAGTAGAAAATGCTGCAAGTGCTGCTGCTGTACTACTTACTACAGAGGCTGCCGTCGCTGATGATCCTGATGAACAGGCTGACACAGCACCAATAGGAGGAGGTATGCCAGGAGGTATGCCCGGAATGATGTAATATAAGGGGGTTACAAGAGCTAGCATAATGAATGCCTCAATTAATTGA
>DCYW01000038.1:12626-31546 GCA_002331185.1 Patescibacteria group bacterium UBA2100
TCAATTAATTGAGGCATTCATTATTTTAGTGTCGAATTTTTTTTGAGAAATCAGTCGTATCACCGTTTTTTTGAGCAACTTGTGTGATGTGAAAGTACTTACGCGCTTCTTTAAGAGAGAGTTTCGTTTCTATAAGATTTTGAGAATAAAAAAGTGCGTCTACATGCGCTGGAAAGAGATACAGTATACTCCACGCAGGAAGAGTAATATTGTTTTTTCGAAAATTTCGAACCAATATTGTTGTGCAATTATGAGTTATTGTATGAAAGAAAGAAGGATATTCGAAAAGTTCGTTTATCTCATCAACAAAACCTTTAAAGATATTTTGTACAGTTTTTTGTGGCACTGCTAGCGGATAGAGCAAAACATCATCTTTCCTGTGATTAGTTCGTAGTTGAATCGTATCCTTTTCATCTGCAACTACGTACATCAATTCATAGTATCGAAGGATTCCGTTTATCGCGCCGCGAATGGAGAACATGTCTCCCTCCTTTTTTCTAATCTCCACCGATATCGAAACAAAACTTCCATCTGTTAGTTCAAAAGAAACAAACACATGTGCAGCTTGTAAACAAAAAGGAAGTGTGGGACCAAACGGCTCAATAATAAGCCAGAGTTTTTTTAGGTCTGTAATCCTAAATGTTTTATCGTAGTAATGTACATTGTAGTCGTTTTGATTTTTATATGTTGCGTTTCGTACTTTGTGTATAGTCACTAAATCACCATATGTACTGATAGAAGGAAGTTCTTTTTGGTCGAGCGTCCAGTTGCGATTGTGGTTTGGTTTTCTACTATAATAATATATGAGAAACGCTGCACATAATGCAGCTGCAATCAGAAAAAGAATGATATGTTGGTCCATTGCCTACATGGTACAATTGCCATAATGTTTAGCAAGTCGTTTATTCTGTTTCTGGTTACGGTAGCGGTTATTTTTTCTGGAAATGTTGCATACGCGCAACTCTTACTATTTGATGGGGAACAACAAAGAGTTGGAAGCGTCACTGTAGGTACGACAACGTATAATTTTAGTGTGCCGCCGTCTTCATACAAGAGTGCACAAGTGCGACTACAGGAAATATATAGATACATTCGTAATTTTGACTCATTTGAGGTATTACCTTCCACACAAGACAATTATTCTAGTATATCTGGTGTTATTTTCGGAGGCGAAGGAACTTTTGATAGAGATGTAAACACACGTGCTCAGGCATGTCCTTTTACAAAAGATTTAACTATAGGCTCACAGGATGAGCAAGTGGTAGCATTGCAGAAATTTCTTAATTCATATACTGCAACTCGTGTTTCCGAAAGTGGTATCGGATCGCCAGGAAAGGAGACAGACTACTTCGGAATACTGACGTTCAATGCGGTATTTGCTTTTCAGGAACAATACGCTAATGAAATTTTGATACCTTTAGGTATAGCGAGCCCTACTGGGTATTGGGGAGAGGCGACGCGAGCTTATGCACATACACTCCTTGGTTGCTAAATTCATTACCACACCATTGCATTTAGTACGCGGTTTGGTATAGTTCTGCGCACTATGTTAGAACTGCACATAAAAACACGGGACGTGAAGGAAAATCTTGAAACTATTCGAGAAAGTGGGAATATTCCTGCCGTTTTTTATGGTCCTAAAGAAGAAAATACACCCGTTACGCTTGATGCTCGCGAATTTGCTCGCGTCTGGGGAGAAGCTGGTGGCTCAACAATTGTAGACCTAAAGGGTGTTGGAGAAGACAAAGAAGTTCTGATTCATGATGTAGTGAAGCACCCCGTTAAAGGAAACCCAATCCATGTAGATTTTTACTGTATTGAGCGAGGCAAGAAGCTCACGGTGAGTGTTCCTCTTGAGTTTGTTGGAGAAGCACCTGTTGAGAAGATTGGTGGTATTGTGGTGAAGGTTATGCATGAACTTGAGATAGAAGTACAACCTCGAAACATCCCGCACACAATCGAGGTTGATTTATCACCACTTACTGATTTTGATAGTTCGATATCAATTGCAGATCTTCACCTTGACGAAACTATTGAACCTACAGCTGATGTAAACGAGAATGTTGCGTCGGTAACTCAGGTAAAAGAGGAACCTAAAGAAGAAGAGGTTGAACGTGATATTTCAGATATAGAAATCGAATCAAAAGGGAAAGATGCTGAAGGAGACGATGATGGTGGAGATCAAGACGAAGAAAAATAGCCCCCCATTATCCTATCCCAAACAATCAAACAAGGCGCCCACTGTGGCGTCTTTTGCGTTATAATATGCCTGTATAATTGTATATGTTTATTATTCGCACTTCATTAGCATTTTTCTTTTTATCCATACTGTTATTTACGGCAGCATCATCTATTGCCTTTGCCGAAACGGGAGAAGAACGAGAGGCACGGCTCCGCGCAGAGCTTGCTCAAATTGAAGCTGAAATTGCACAACAGCAAGATCTTTTGGATGTTAAAAGTGGAGAGCGACAAAGTCTCGAGCGTGACGTTGCAGTGTTAGAGGCACAAATTGCAAAAGCACAGTTAGCTATTCGGCGAAGAAATTTAACCATCGAACAAATTGGGAGTGACGTAAATGATCGTGCAAAAGCAATTGTAGCACTCGACGAAAAAATCGTACGTGAGAAGGCATCTCTCGCACAGTTGTTAAGGAAAACAAACGAAATAGGCGAACTTTCTTTTCCAGAAATGATTTTGGGTAATGATGATCTGTCGACTATTTTTTCTGATCTGGATTCGTTTCAAGTAGTAAAAGTATCGCTTTCAAACTCGTTTGAGTTGATTGCTGATACTCGTGCAGCACTACAAAATCAAAAGATTGTTCTCGAAAATAAGCAAATTGAAGAGCAAGAATTGAAACAAATACAAGAATTGGAAAAAAACCAAGTAGAGACACGGAAAGGGCAAAAAACAGAAATTCTGACTGTTACAAAAGGTGAAGAAGAGCTCTACCAACAGCTTATAAAAGAGAAAGAACAAACAGCAGCAGAAATACGGACCGCATTATTCTCACTTCGTGATACTGGAGCAATACCTTTTGGTGACGCATATGATTTTGCAAAGGAAGCAAGTGCAAAAACAGGAGTCCGTCCTGCTTTGATTTTGGGTATTTTGAAACAGGAAACTAATCTTGGAGAAAATGTCGGACAGTGCTTACTTACCAATTCGCCGAATAAAGGTGATGGTAAAGGGAAAAACACAGGGCGTCCTTTTGCACAAGTTATGAAAGGAACCCGCGATGTTGATCCATTTTTGGAGATTGTTACTGAGCTTGGGTTAGACCCGTTCGGACAGGTCGTGTCGTGTCCGCCAGGATATGGTTTTGGTGGAGCTATGGGTCCAGCTCAGTTTATACCCTCAACATGGATGCTCTATAAAAACCGATTAGGAAAAGTAACTGGCGAAGTACCACCGAACCCATGGAATCCACGAACTGCAATTTTTGCAACAGCATTGCTTATGAGTGACAACGGTGCTGACAAGGGCACTCGTGCAGCGGAACGTCTTGCAGCATTGCGCTATTTTGCTGGGTGGAAGAATGCAAAGAAGGCAGCATACTCTTTTTATGGAGATGGGGTTATGGAGCTTACTGACGCAATGCAACGTCAAATTGATATTTTGGAAAGATAGATAGTAAACACAACGATAGCTTGTTTTACTGCTAAATTTTGTTGCGCTTTTGTCAATATTGAGTATAATCGGCACTCATGAAAAAGGATATTCACCCACAAAACTACCGCGAAGTCATTTTCGTTGACAACACTTCTGGAAAGGAGTTTCTTCTTGATTCTACTGTAGAAACAGAAGAAAAGGGAACATATGAAGGAAAAGAATATCCACTCTATCGAATTGAAATTTCAAGTGCTTCACATCCTTTTTACACAGGGATTAAGAAAAATATCGACACCGCTGGACGTGTTGAGAAATTTAAAGCACGGCAAAAGGCAGCGCAATCTGAAGCGTAACTTTTGATATCTAAAAGAAGCAACACCGCATGAGTGTGGTGTTGCTTCTTTTAGTAGTTGGTTTGTATATAATACATTGTATGGAAGAAGAAAAACGTCCTGAAATACTTGATGAATATGCACAAGATTCACGTGTAGGATATTTAGTACAAGAATACGATAGGCTAACATCTGAAGAAAATGAAGCAAAGCAATTAGGCAGCAGTGATGCTGAAATGATGGATCTTGCGCAAGAAGATATAAAACGAATCACAGAAGCTAAGAGCCAAGTTATTACACAGGTAGAACAAATTGTTAAAGAAGATAAAGAAGAGCAACAATTTCCTAACGAGGCAGTCCTTGAAGTTCGTGCTGGTGCAGGTGGTGAAGAAGCAGCTCTTTTTGCTGAAGAGTTGGCAATGATGTACATGAAATTTGCTGAGATACAGGGGTGGCAGACCCGTATTCTTGATGAATCACGTGCAGCTATGGGAGGATACAAAGAAGCGTCTATAGAGATAAAAGGGAAAGGAGTTTATAAGAAACTACGGTTTGAAACAGGAGTTCATCGAGTGCAAAGGATTCCTGCAACGGAGAAACAGGGTCGTATTCATACTTCGACTGCCAGTGTCGCTATTTTGCCAGTATATAAGCATGTGACGGTAGAAATAAATCCTTCAAACTTAGAAATAGAGTTTTCGCGTGCTGGTGGTAAAGGGGGTCAGAATGTTAACAAAGTAGAGACTGCGGTTCGTCTGACACATACACCCACAGGTTTAACAGTGCGTTGTACTGCAGAGCGTTCGCAACAGAAAAACCGTGAAAAAGCATACGCAATTATTGCATCACGATTGCAAGAAATGCACGATGAAGAGGCTGCCAAGAAACGGTCTGACGATCGCGCACAGCAAGTTGGTACAGGAGATCGTTCCGAAAAGATACGCACCTACAATTTTCCTCAAGATCGTATTTCAGATCATCGAATCAAAGAATCGTGGTCTGGTATAGAAAAAATAATGAGTGGTTATATAGAACCAATACTAGAATCTCTTATTAAATTCTCAGAAGAGGATGAAAAATAAGAGCAATAAGCCTTGCGATTCTTATGGCATTTTGCTACTATTGCGCTGCCCGCGTATGAGCGGGGTTTTATAATACAATTATGTCAGAAAATACTATAATAAAGACACTATTTGAGGTTGGTGCACATTTTGGGTATACGCGAGCGCGACGAAGTCCATCTATTGCGCCATTTATTTTTGGTCAGAAAAATAAGAACGATATCTTTGATCTTGAACGTACAGCAGAAAAGCTAGATGAAGCAAAGGAAAAAGCAGCAGAAATTGCTGGGAAAGGCAAGCAGATTCTTTTCGTTGCAGGAAAGAATGAAGCTCGTTTTATCATGCGGCGTGGTGCAGAAAAAGCAGATGAACCTTTTGTATGTAGCCGATGGATTGGCGGAACACTCACTAACTTCAAAGAAATTGGGAAGCGTATAAAACGTCTTGAAACACTTCGTGAAGACAAAGAGAAAGGAAACCTTGATAAGTATACGAAGAAGGAGCGATTACTTATGGACCGTGAAATCGAAGATTTAAGTTCAACATTCGGCGGTATCGTAGCCATGAAGGAGCTACCTGGTGCGCTGTTTGTGGTTGATCCACGATATGATGACATCGCAGTGCGAGAAGCATATGCTCTAAACATCCCAGTAATTGCACTTGCTAACTCTGACTGTGATCTTACAATGGTTGCTCACCCAATTCCTGCAAACGATGCAACAGAAAAAAGTATCACGTACTTTGTGTCCGAGATTGTATCTGCAATTGAAGAGGGAAAGAAAGCAAAAGCTGCTGAAAAGCCGGCAGAATCAGTAACGTCTACAATAACAACAACAAAAGAGAAATAGAGAGAACACATTACTATTTTAGAACATCCAATAGCTATGTCATCAACTGAACTTATTAAACAACTTCGAGACGAGACTGGAGTTTCAATTATGCAATGTAAACGAGCTCTCGAAGAAGCAGGTGATGATATAGAGAAAGCAAAGGTTGCTCTCCGTAAAATCAGTGCACAAGTTGCTGCCAAAAAGGCAGACCGTGAATTAGGTGCGGGAGCTGTACAAGCGTACATTCATGCTGGAAACTCAGTTGCTGGTGTGGTCATTCTGGCGTGTGAAACTGACTTTGTTTCTAAGAATGAGGAGTTCGTAAAAATAGCGTACGACATTGCTATGCATGTTGCCGCAACGGCTCCTGAATTTGTATCGCGTGAACACGTTACTGAAGACGCAGTCGCAACAGCACGTGCTGTATTTGAAGAAGAGGCAGCAGACAAGCCAGAAGACATGCGTACAAAAATTGTTGAGGGAAAAATAGATTCGTTCTTGAAAGAGAAAGTGTTACTTGAACAACCGTTTGTAAAAAACCCAGACACGACAATCCAGGGGATTCTTGATGAAGCAACACAAAAGTTTGGAGAGCGTGTTGAAATAGCTGAGATCTCACGATTTTCGGTATAATAAAGTGATATGGCAGCAATAATTGCCTTCAGCATTTCATTAGGCCTTCTCGTTCTCTTTTTGAGTTTCAAACTCTTTGAGCACGAGCGAAGTTTTACACGATACGTTGCGTTGCGTGTAAAAGTAGATAGAGTAGTTCTTGATGCGATACGCAGTATTAAGGAACATGGCAATTCTCTTGAAAAGCAACTTTCTATAAAGAATATTGCCTCCATTTCTATATACCGCACCGCATCAATTATTGCTCGATCTGCTCGCACAATCGAAAATCGCGCGCAAGATGTAACGCGCAAGATGAGCAGAAACGGAAATGGAGAAGCACGCACAACAAAATCATCATTTCTTGAAGAAGTTGCAACTCACAAGAATGGCCTTGACACAAATCGTGTCAGACGAGAAACTAGTTTGACTGACAATGAGACACGAGAGTAAAGATAACGGTTCCGAATCCGTTCAAAATTCGATTTGGAAACTTGAGTAACATGTCTTTACTCAAGAAAAAGTAAGCCGGAGTAGCTCAGTTGGTAGAGCAACTCACTTGTAATGAGTAGGTCGGGGGTTCGAGTCCTCTCTCCGGCTCCAATAAACAAAAGACCCTAATCTGAAAGATTAGGGTCTTTTGTTTAGAGCACGGAGAGAGGACTCGAAAGGCGGAGCCGGTATACAAGCGATACTTAGTGATGAGTAGCAGTGGGTACACGTAAAAGCATCTACTGATTTTCTCATTTTTTGCTACACACTACACTTTTTCACATGGATAAAACTACAGAATTAATCAAGCTGCAAAAAACAGAAGATTACCTTTTTCACGGTTCCCCCTGCAAATAACTTATCGTCATTGGAACCTCGGCAAGGCACGAATATAAATAGTGAAAGCATTGCGGTGAATGATGGTAGTCTATCAGTATATGCAACACCGTATCCAGAAATTGCCGTTTTCCGGGCTTTAATCAATAGTAAAAATATTCCATTTCCTCACACAAGTGCCTTTAGTGCATTTGCAGACGGCACTATGAAATTTAGAGTCAGTTCAAAAAAAGTTTTAGACCAAGTTCGTAAAGATAAGTGCGGGTATGTATATGTCCTCGATAGAACAGCTTTCCATCCTTATAGCAGGACTGGAGAGACTAACGGTATGGTTATGGAGTGGAGATCAGCAAATGTAAGTATATCCTTTAAAGATTATAAAAATCTTTTCTAGTGATTTACCTGTAAATATAGACATTGGGAATTAATCCTAGGCAAGCTCATCTTGTGGGAATTGTCGTGTAATACAAAATAATACCTAGCAAAGGCAGGATTCAAAGTCTTATATTGGCAACGAGAACCTGTCGATGTATCGACAGGTTTATAGGATGTGTAAGGTCTTCAAGAAACGGCTTTGTTTTATATAAAAAATAAGAAGCATCCATGTACCACTGAGCCCATTACCATCGTTCAACAAACGAACGCCTCAATTGGTTGTGGCGTTTAGAAACGGCTCTGCAGGGACTCCTTTTACTGCACTTCTGATGTCGAGGTAGCAGCTTTTGTGAGCTCTGGAATGATTTTCTGAATTTCTTCCATGCTTTGGAATCCAGTATACAGCGAATCATTAATGACTAATGCGGGTAAATCGCTCGATACATCATGCAAAGATATAAGCGTTTCAACAGCAGAAAGGTCTAAATTATAATCGAACGAATAAATACGTAATTGCGGGTACTCTTTGGAAAGTTCGGTTAAAACGTACCCTTGGCGCTTACAGTCTGTACAGGTACCTTTTTCATTTGAATAGAAATAGAGCAAGAAGATAGGCTCAAGGGCACATTTTTCAGACACTTTTTGCATAAGAAGTAAGTCCTTGATCTCCAGAAGAGAGTAGTGACGCTTTAATCGAAGTACTTCTTCGTTGTCTGCGCCGAGTTGTGCTTCTGCGTAAGAAAGTTTGCGTGCAAGAGTGTCTAATTCGCGAGAAAGAACCGAGTCTTCAGATATATTTTTGCATGATTGTTCTTGGAGGAGATCAAATTGTGTTTCAAGTGACAGAATGTCAATAGAGATACTCTCTTCGATAGAACGAATTTCAGCTATCCGTTTTGTATTAAAAAAATTGTTCGCAATACTAGCTGTCGCAAAGATAAATGCGGTTATTAGAAACGCGAGTAAGTATTTTGTCCAAGGCATTGCTCTCATGATGTTGTATTGCGGCAATATAGCACCGCTATAGAAAAATCACCAGCTTTTAGCTAGCGCCACCGTACACCTGTGTTGGCAATTGCCTTGTAGAGTGCAGCTGTGAGCCATAGTGGTGTTATAAAACCATACAAAACCAGGTAGATAGGCATATCGAGCGATATATACGCATCACGGGCTAGACGCTTACCAAGAGCCATAAGTACAAGCGTGAGTACCACCAACGCAATAGTTATTGTCAGAATTGAACTAGTGTTTATAAAAAATATGTCAAATTGTATCGTTGGTGCAGTGATGCCAACAGTTTGGAAACGGATAAACTCTCGTGCAAAAAACACAAGAACATTCCAAATGAGAGCTGAAAAAAGGAAAATTGCACCAAAAAGAGAAAACAGGCTCATTGGTAAAACCAACATACCAAGTGTTCCGTATTGCGGATTCATAAATAGTTTTTGATAATCGATAGCATTTCGAAGGAATCCATATGTCCATCGCAATCGTTGCTTAAAGAGTTCCGGAAGCGTTTTGGGTGTTTTGGTATATACGATAGCGCGTGGCTCGTTTGTAACTCGTTTGTGCAATCGTTGCAATCGTAAGCACATCTCTAAATCTTCGGTACTGTGACCGTGTTGCCATGGTCCCACTTCGTTTATAACACTTCGGCGGAAAAATGAAAAAGGTCCTGGTGTTATAAAAAGGGAATCCATACGCGCAAAGACATTGCGCACAAAGATAGCAAGACCATATTCTGCTTTTTGAAGTGCTTGTATCAGTCCTTGTGCTTTATAGACTTTGATACTTGGAGTTACTGCTGCAACTCCTGAATCTTCAAAATGGCGTATTATTTGTATAAGCGCATCAGTTTCAACAAATGAATCAGCATCAAGGCAGCCAATAATATCTGCTTTGGTGTATGCAAGTGCAGCATTCATTGCGGTGTGTTTTCCACCATTTTCTTTGTCTAAAATCTGTATTTGTTGGTGGCCTGCAAATGTTTCAAGTACTTCCTTGGTTCCATCAGTTGAGCCATCATTTACTGCAATAATTTCAAGTTTATGCGTTGGGTATGATAAAGCAAGGAGTGAGCGAAGTGTTCCAGCGACGGTACTTGCTTCATTAAAACAAGGTACGATAACTGCAACTGTCGGAAGGGAATCGTCATCAGTAGTGGTGCCGCATTCTTTAGACTCAGAACGCTCAAAAAATGTTATAAGCAAAAACACCTCAAAATAGAGAGATAAAAATAGTACGATGTACATCACTATTTGTGTTATGTCCATAGCCGCGATTCTATCACGAAACTAATGAAAACACAGCTTGAAATGGGGACTTTTTCCTATACACTAACGTAATATGACAGCGAAGGAGAAGGAGTACTATATACACCCGCTCACGAGTGCTGTTCGTGAAATCGTTTCCATTTTTTCTGACATTGGTTTTGAAGTTGCTTCAGGTCCTGAACTCGAAACAGAATACTATAATTTCGATGCACTTAATGTTGCAAAAGATCATCCTGCTCGAGATATGCAAGACACGTTTTGGGTTGATGAAACTCGCGTTCTGCGTACTCACGATACTTCAGTCACTGCACGTAAGCTTGAGGAAAATAATGGAGAAATGCGCTTTGTATCGTGTGGAAAAGCATACCGTAACGAAGCAACAGATATGACACACGAAGCGCAGTTCTATCAAGTAGACGCGTTTGCTGTGGGTAAAGATGTGACTCTCGCACATCTTAAAGGAACACTTGAAACTTTTTTCAGTACATTTTTAGGTGGTTCTGTTGAGGTCCGTTTTCGTCCTGGTTTTTTCCCTTTTGTAGAACCTGGTGTCGAAGTTGATATGCGATTAACGGGAGATGCGGTACCAGTGCGATTAAAAGGTAAGTGGATAGAGATACTTGGCGCGGGCATGTTGCACCCGAATGTATTGCGTGCTGGTGGTATCAATCCCGAGGAATACCAAGGATGGGCATTCGGAGGTGGTATCGAAAGACTATGTATGCTCAAGTGGGGAATTGACGATGTGCGCCTTTTCCATTCAGGTGATTTACGTTTTATTCAACAATTTACTTCACATAAATAATATGAAAGTAAGCTACGAATGGTTAGAGACTTTTTTCTTGCCTGCGCAGGCAGGTGGTGTCGGGACACTACCGAGTGTTGCCGAGCTTGAACAACTACTAACATTTCATGCATTTGAAATAGAGGGAGTTGAAGAAGTTGCTGGTACATCAGTCATAGATATAGATGTTCTGCCAAACCGTGCCGCTGACTCACTCTCACACAGAGGTGTAGCACGAGAAATTTCGGCGCTTTTGAATACACCAATGCAACATGACCCATTGAAAGAAGAAGTAAATCTAACCCCACAAACCGATTCGATTGTAGTGGAGCTCGACACAGATGCGTCATGTACGTATTACACCGCAGCGCACATTACTGGTGTAGCTGTTGGGGAATCCCCACAGTGGTTACAGAAAAGACTTGAAGCAATTGGGCAGAAGTCTATAAACAATGTTGTTGATGCAACAAACTATGTGTTATTTAACATAGGTCAGCCGACACATGTATTTGATGCCGCTAAATTCAGTGGTCAAACCCCGAACATTGGTACGCGCCATGCTAGAAGAGGAGAAAAAATAAGCCTTTTGGGTGGAGTAGAAGCAGAGCTAGACGAAACGATGACGGTAATTATTGATACAGATTCTGATACACCGCTTGCTGTTGCTGGCGTTAAAGGTGGAGTACGTGCTGAAGTAATGAATGAGACCACTGATATAATTATAGAATCAGCAACATTTGACCCAGTACAAACTCGTAAAACCTCTCAGGCATTAAAAATACGAACTGATGCATCAGCACGATTTGAAAACAATGTTGCTGATGAACTTGCAGCCTATGGTGTGAAAGCAGTTGCGACATTGATTTTGGAATTAGCAGGGGGGCAGCTACAAGGATATGCGACCGCCGGAGCTGCAAAACCAGCAAACAAAGAAGTCGTTGTGACAGCGAGTCGGACATCAAAACTTCTTGGTGCGGATATTACTGATGCAATAATGGAGGATATATTTACACGACTAGAATTTTCTTACACTAAAAATAGTGGAACATTTAGCGTAGTCGCTCCATTTGAGAGACGTGATATACAGATACCCGAAGATATCATTGAAGAGATTGGGCGAGTGTATGGGTACAACAAAATCGAAAGCAAACAACTTCCTCTAGCACAAAAAACTCCTGGAATAAATAAGAAATTTGCGTACGCAGAGCTTATAAGGAAAACGCTGATAGAAAGCGGATTTACAGAAACACTCTTGTACTCTTTGCGAGATACTGGTGAGGTTAAACTCAAAAATGCGCTCGCAAGCGATAAAGGTCACTTGCGGAGCAATCTGAAAGATGGTCTCCGTGAACTGCTTGATACGAGTGAAAAAAACATGCCACTACTTGGTTTGTATAAGACAGTGTCTTTATTTGAAATAGGAAACGTGTTTACAAATGATACAGAAGAAATGCACGTGTGTGTGGCAGTGCGAGTGACTGGAAGAAAGAAAAAAGATGAACGAACGCTCACTGCACTCACAGCTATCAAGGAGCGCCTTGAGGAAGTCCTAGGTACAACGCTTCAAGAACCTATTGGAGAGACACTCGAATGGAATCTTGATTCTATACTTGAGAGTCTCCCTGCAATCGACGCGTATCCAGATGTTCCAACAGTAGCTGATGCTGTTTCTTATAAACCATTTAGCAACTATCCATTTATGCTTCGTGATATCGCAGTATGGGTACCTGAGTCTACGACAGAAGAGAATGTACAGGAAATAATTCAAAATCATGCCGGCGATTTACTACAAAGGTGCGATATGTTTGATGTCTTTACAAAAGACGGACGAACATCGTACGCGTTTCATCTCGTATTTCAATCAATGGACGAAACGCTCACTGATGAGAAAGTAGGAGTCATTATGAGCGGTATTGAAGATGAAATGAGTACTCAAGATGGGTGGGAAATTCGCTAAATAGAACACACGATAGATGTGTGTAAAAGGGCGCATTTACAGGTTTTTTTTGGTATACTGTAGATAACTTTGAGAGTACTTAAGTACTCTCATTTATATGAGATATGGCAGTTAAAAAAGCAGCAGGAAAGAAAAGTCAGCCAGCTAGTGGAGCACAGAAAGGTAGCTATGGAGCAGACGATATTACCGTTTTAGAAGGTCTCGAAGCTGTTCGACGACGTCCTGGGATGTATATCGGTACCACTGGTATCGATGGACTGCACCACCTTATTTGGGAAATCTTCGACAACTCGCGTGATGAAGCGATGGGAGGATTTGCTGATGATGTCGAAGTAGCGCTTTTACCCGGTAATCGCATTCGCGTTGTTGACAATGGTCGTGGTATTCCCGTAGACGTACACAAGAAAACAAAAGTTTCAGCTTTGGAAACTATTATGACCACACTTCATGCAGGAGGAAAATTTGGTGGCGAAGGATACAAATTCTCTGGTGGTTTGCATGGTGTAGGTGTTTCGGTTGTGAACGCACTTTCAACACATGTGCGTGCGGAAGTGCATCGCGAAGGCGCTTCGTATGTACAGGAATATAGAAATGGTGGTAAGCCAGTGAGTAAAACAAAGAAAATTGGTACTTCAAAATTGAAAGGAACCATTATTACGTTCGATGCTGACCCATCTATCTTTCCCGAAATTAGATACGACTGGAAAACTATCGTTGAGCATTTACGACAGCAGGCATATTTGGTTCGTGGTATGCGCCTTACTATTATTGATGCGCGTGAATACAAAGGAACGCTGGATGACACAAAAACCTTCTACCTGCGTGACCATATGCTTGATGTTCCATCAATGACCTTCTATTTTGAGGGAGGGCTTACGAGTTTGGTTGCCTTTCAAAATCGCCACCAAAAGGAATTACATAAAAAGATTTTCTACATTGAACGAGAGCATGATGATGTACATGTTGAGGTAGCACTGCAATACGTTGATGATATTTCTGCACGGGTGTCTGCTTTTGCAAACAATATATACAATCCAGAAGGGGGGACACATATCACTGGTTTTAAAACAGCACTGACACGATCTCTTAACAGCTACGTCAAGAAGGCTAACCTCAAGGGTGTTGAAGAAGGGTTTACTGGAGACGATGTTCTTGAGGGACTCACTGTTGTTGTGTCTGTGAAAATGGAAGAGATTCAATTTGAGGGCCAAACGAAAGCAAAGCTAGGAAGTGTTGAAGCACGTGGTGCTGTGGAGTCTGTATTTTCGGCAGCTTTTGTTGATTTCTTAGAGGAGAACCCAAATGAAGCAAAAGCTATAATTATGAAGGCAGTTCTTGCCATGAAAGCGCGAAAAGCCGCAAAAGCCGCAAAAGATTCTGTACTAAGAAAGGGGGCCCTTGAGGGAATGACGTTGCCAGGAAAACTTTCTGATTGTCAAACAAAGTCAGCAGAGGAAGCAGAAATCTTTATTGTTGAGGGAGATTCGGCTGGTGGATCAAGCAAGCAAGGACGCGACCGTCGCACACAAGCTATTTTGCCACTACGGGGAAAGATTTTGAACGTTGAACGAGCGCGGCTTGATAAAATGTTGGCAAATAATGAAATTAAATCCCTTGTTATCGCATTAGGAGCTGCTATTGGGGATACGTTTGATGTTACGAAGTTACGGTATCATAAAATTATTATCGCGACTGACGCCGATGTTGATGGAGCACACATTCGCACGTTGCTCTTAACCTTATTCTATCGGTACTTTAAGCCTGTTGTCGAAGGGGGATATTTATACATTGCGCAGCCACCTCTGTATAAAATTAAGAAAGGTAAACAGATTGATTATGCATACACAGAGGACGAAAAGATAGGATATGCCGGTGATGCTGCAGTAGAAGATGCAGATGTTGACGATGTCGAATCTGAAGTAGATGAAGCGGAAGAAACAAAGAAGCGAACAGCGAAAGTTTCTGTACAACGATATAAGGGACTTGGAGAAATGAATCCAGAAGAACTCTGGGAAACAACTATGGACCCAGAACGTCGGTTATTAAAGCAGGTAACTATCGAGGACGTACAGGAAGCTGATCGGGTCTTTGATACTTTGATGGGAACTGATGTTGCTTCACGTAAAGCATTCATTCAAGCTCATGCACGAGAAGCCACTCTTGATTTGTAAAACATATTATTGAATATAATCCGTAAATAAAAAGCACGCTCGTTCACGAGCGTGCTTTTTAAACCTATTGTTATTAGTTAGTAGCCAAGGACAGTGATTGTCTGTTGTGCCGCATTGTTGTATTCATTCGATTCATAGATGTAGTTTGACTGGTCAATTTGCACACTAAACGTATGAGTTCCTGGAATGAGTTGATCGAAGGTCATGAATATCTCAACCGATTCGTTTGGCATAAGGGTGCGTTGTGCGCCTGAGGTGAATGGATATCCACCGCGAGTTGGCAGCATTGCAGAGAAGTACCAATTTCCACTTTGTTTTGTACCGCGGTTGGTTACTCGAAAAATTGCACCACCGGTGCTATACGTACGTAGAATTCCTTTCGCTTCAAATGAGCCATATGTGTTAATATCACCAATTGCGACCATTTGTACCTCCAAATCAGCATCTCCGTAAGGATTTGATGCTTGAGGTACGTACGTGTATGTGTACGGTGTATTGTACTGTGTTGGAACAACGGATGTTGCTTCACGCGGTCCGTTTGTCGATTCGCTTACTTCTCCAGTGGTTGTCGTCACGCTTGGTTCACTGGTTGCAGTCTCGACAGATGTATCGTCACGTACATTTTCCGCATCGGTAACTATGGGCGAAGTACTGAGTACTTGCAATGATTTTGTATCGCGAACACTTTCGCCAGCAGCATTAGTGTATGTCATTGCAATTTCTACATCAGTAAGTTCGTTTGCAGATACAGGGTTTATTTCAAGAGTGGTATCAGTTGTAGGGAGAGAATAGGGCGCGTTGCATGGTATGGGACTGTCGTCAATCTGGAAATAGAATCCTTCTTTACACTCGTATGAGAAAGACAGAACACCCGTATCATTACCTGTGTGTGCAAAGGTAAGGTTTACTGGGTCACCGGATTCAACAACATCGTTACTTACCTGAACAACAATATCTTTATCACCAAGATTAATAGCAGTGTTAGAAGTTACTCCTGTGTCGGAAAAAAGGCGAGGGACAAAGGTAATAACCTGAATCGCACTCCATACACCAATTGCAAGCAGAATAATAAATCCGAGTATTGCGAATACGTTTTTTGCAGTGGCTACATTGTTGTTTTTTGCATTCATAGACCTATATTTTTATTATGTGCTTATAATACCACATTTAATGATCTAGTCAATACACATAGGGGATCGCTATAACGCGTATGTGTACCTGTTCAACATACCATAACGCGAATACTTGACAAAAGAACTATTTTAAAGTATAGTCATGCCTATCATAATCATAGTAATAGGAAAATTATGGAATATCGATTCAATTACAATTCAGATACAATAACCGAAATGCTTTTTCAACCAAAAATGCTCTTGTCTCTTGCTGTTGCGTGGCTCGCACTAGTTATAATTGGTTCTGCTCTGACGGTAAGTGCAGCGAATACTAGTACTTTTAATGAAACCGAAGGAGAAGCATCTATTTCAGAAACAGAACAACTCGCTCGTTCAGCAAACGTTGCCTATAATAATGAGACACGTAGTGAACAGGCATTAGCAAATAATACAGTCACAGTTTTTCCTGAACGCCTCGTTATTCCTCGCATAGGTATCGATTTACCTGTTTCTAACCCCCAGTCACGTAATATTCAGGTACTGGATGAAGAACTTACAAAAGGCGCAGTGCGGTATCCTGATTCAGCAAAACTAGGGGAGAAAGGCGGTAACGTATTACTCTTTGGACATTCGAGTCGTCTTCCAGTTGTACGAAATAAATTTTTTAAGGCCTTTAACGGTATTGAAACATTAAACGTAGGAGATGTTATTCAAGCGTATTCGGGTAGCGATGTATACAGTTATCGCGTCAATCGTGTGTATCGAGCAAGTGCAACAGATGATAGGATTGCTCTTGGTGTTGAAGGAGAGCGTCTCACACTACTCACTTGTGATTCATTTGGGAAAAGGAGTGATCGTTGGGTAGTTGAGGCAGAATTCTTTGAAAAGAGCAGCTAGGCATTGTAATTGAAAACTCATGAAATATAAAAACCACCATGCAACCGAGGTTGCATGGTGGTGTTTTGTATGGGAGAAGAACTGCGAAATATTCGTTATCTATCTCCTTCTTTGTTATCTAGACCACCTACAAGAGCCCCTGCTTGTACTAAGCTGGGAGCGGAACCATCGACAACAATTCTTTGTATCTTTCCTCGTTCAGCTTGAATCGCATCAATGATTTGAGCGTCACTGACATTATCAAGATCAACACCTTTAACTTTTTTAATGAGAGTTATGAAGGTCTCAATCTCAATTGATTCTGCCTCTCTTTCAGCTTCCTCAATGCGAGCACGTTCAGCAGCATTAGTGAGTGCCTGTGGAAGAGTAAAGTCTTTTACTAGCACTTCGAGGATCTCGAAGCTCAGATCTTCAGCGATTTCTCTTATAGTCCGTCCGTCAGCTGTGCTGTCGTCCACACCGAAGCGAATTACTGCAGCGGAAGAGTGAGAGCCAGGGATTGTATCTGCACTAAATGAGGTCTGAATCCCCGAAAGGATTTTCGATGCTTCCCCTTTTGCACTTGGAAGATTTGTTGACAATTTTGACGACACATACCAACGCAATGTTCGCTCCTGCAAGCCGTGCAGGGCGATCACTGCCTGACTGTCCTCACCTGTGCGTCCATGGCGTGCAAACACTAATGGGTATTTAATACGGAAGCGTACCGTGATTGAAGATTGCATCTGTACGTTATCTATTGATTCGATCTTCGTAAAGTCAAAGGTAACTGCAAGCTCGCCGATATAGACTTGTTGATGGCGACCATTTACCTTACCAAAAGGCCACCAAGATATACCTGAAGGTACAATCCACCATGCAGAAAGAGCACCAAAGAGTTCAGGCACTGCATTTTCAGCAGGCTTCACTTTTGTTTGCCCGGCGATCCCAAATATCAGGCATGAGACGGTTATCACAGCAAAAGACACCAAGGGAGGTATCCGGTCAGTGACGAAGAAACTGATTCCAATCAGTACTGCAATCCCGCACACAATCCCAAGACCAACGACAAAGAGCAAGAAGCTCAATATTTGTTGATGGAGATTATCTGTTGAGGAAATTATTGCCTCATGACCTTTTTCGAAAGGTTGAGAAAATTCTGAAGCTATCTCGCTATTATCACTCATGTTCTTTCTCCCATTTTCAAAGAACTCTATCGTCACAAGACGACAAGTGATAAAATAATACAATAAAATAGAAGTAAGTCAAATATATACGCTTTCCACAGATTGTATTGACAATATTTCTTTTTGCTATTAAATACTCCAGCTACGCTCGATTTTGAGCATAGTCTAGCCCATACCTTAAGGGGGGAAAGAATGAAGGATATTATTGCCGCTGCAGATAGTCTCAGTCTTGTGGCTGCAATCGTCGTTGGTTCGGCGTTTGTGGTTGGCTGCCGGATTGCAGCTGAAACACAAGAAGTAGTGTCTCAGATTCGCGCTTTGCGTTCCGATTGACTTTGGAGGAGGCATACGCATTGAGTCCTGAGATTTTCAATGGCTACTCCCGATTTATCGGGTATGCTTTCGTTTGGGTAATCGCTGGAGCATTCGTGTTCTGGTGGTACAAAGAACCTGCATAACAGCAGGTAAATGTGGCTAGAAAAGGGGGTAACCGCGAGGTTTGCCCCCTTTTTTCTATATAAAATGAATGCCTCAATTTATTGAGGCATTCACATTCCTCAACAAGGGCATTTTTTAGACAGCATATTGCTGAAAAAGAGCCGCCAAACCATTGACAAGAAGAGTTATATATGCCACTATACGAACATAAGGGATTCTTCTCTGAGGATTCCCAAGCTCTTTGGTTCATTGAAGCACACCTTTGTAAGGTGCAAAAAAGGAGAATGCATCATGTTGAAAAACATTTTGTTTTTGGTTGGTGGTTTAATCGTGCTTGGTTTTGCTGTATTTGGATTTTACACGGCGTTCGATCTTGGTTTGTTTTCGTCCAAAAGTATACCGCAGAATGTCGTCGCAGGTGACGATGATGACGACAAATACGTGGATGAAAAGATTGCTGCAGCGGTTGCTG
>DCYW01000038.1:31859-48376 GCA_002331185.1 Patescibacteria group bacterium UBA2100
TTGCTGCAGCGGTTGCTGAAGCATTCAGTAATCAGGGACGGGACGACGTACCAGCGGTTACACCACAGCAGCAGGATAAAGTTCCTTCCAGCGCAGCAGCAATTACACCTCAAGACACGTCATCTGGTCGTCTGGTGGTGAGTCGAGGAGATACCGGAAGGTATAACGAAGTCGTTGCGTGCTTGAAGAGGGGCGGACTAGTTGAAGGTACCGATTTTCGAAAGAGGCCAGGTACAGATACTGGTATCCAAATATCCTCTGCTTTGAGGACCGCTTCGCAGGAAATTAAAGACCTGCTGGCGCGATGTCAAAAACCTGCATAGAAGCGTGCTGAGGCGAGCATAATTCTGCTCGCCTCACATCCTTTTATTTAATCAGTATTCTGTGTTGAACTTTTTATCCGCGAATCATTTCGTTGATTAGAAAGGTCCACATAGGGCCCATGTACAACCTAGGAGGGACGTAACATGAAGTTCTTTAAAAAAGTATTCCTCTCTGGAGTTATTGGGTTCATGATGGTTTTCCTAACCATCCCAATGACGCCGGCTTTCGCTGGAGATCCAACGTGTAAAAACTGTGGGTCACCGACTGCCTTGCGTCAAGTAGGGTGCACGTTGGTGCGATTGCACTTCACTCAAGAAGAAAAAGGCGCTGTGGGTATTCGTCTCTATGATGAAACAGGCGCAATCATTTATGATCGATATTCGCGTGACAGATCTTTTGAAAAGCAGATAGAAGATACATATGCTATTTGTGAAGGAACTGTCGCTCAGGCGCGCAGGGTTACTATTACCCGATGTATTCCTGAAGTCGCGGTACCACTTTCTTTTGACGGCGATGTCCTTGAGGCATTCAGTTTGAGTGAGCAATCGCCGATTCGATTGCCGTAAAGAGCGGAGAAGTAGTTTGGTGAGAGGCTCGCAAGAGACTCTCACCAGATACTTTACTTATTTCAATACTATGGTATAATATACATCACAACTTAATTAATAAATATTTTATGACTTTTATCAAACATTCAGCCACAAATAGTTTTGCAACTCTAGCGCTTGGGACGCTCTTCTTTATAGCTATTTCTTTAATAGCTACTACAGCTACGGTAAATGCACAAGATTGGGATAACTATAATTATGACACTGGTTGGTACACGGGTGGTGACACGTGTGTAAACTGTAGTGCAGGATGGGATGATTATAGTTACGCTGCAGATACCTGGGATAACTATAACTATGACACTGGATGGGATAATTACTCATACGATAATAGTGGATGGGATGATTATACCTACTATGATTTGGCACAAACCAACGACTATCAGTATGGTTATAATGATTACCAATATGGGTACAACGATTATCAGTATAATTATCCTGGGGTAATTTACGATGATTGGAATACTGACTGGAATCTAGATTTTGCCTTTGACTATTACAATTATGATAACTACGACTATTACGAGCCACGTTATTATCCAACATATACTCCTTCGTATTCACAGCCATCTTCATACTACAACAACGTGGTAAGTAACGTCACGAACACAAACACAAACATAAACAACAATACAAACGTTAATAACGTCTCAAGCGGATACCCAGTATATATTCCACCAGCACAACCACAACCGATTGTGCGTTACTCATATCCAACAACTCTCGTTACTACACCGCAGCCACAACCTCGTGTTACTGTAGCAGCAGCACGAACTGGATACGTAAACATTAACCAAATTCCGTATACTGGGACAAATAATCTTCCCTACACCGCAGCGCTCATTGTTGCCGCATTTGGTGTAGGAGCAGTACTTTTCTTCCGCAAAACAGGCGTCTTTAGTTCAATTGAACTACCAGCGTTTGCAGCGGTACGTAGTACTGATGAACAAACAAAAACTGATATAGCGGCAGCAGAAGGCGATACACTTTCGCTAGAAAATGGAAATGATGGCCCAAAACTCTCATTCGTTAAGCGACAATAAGTACACTCTGCACTTACACAAGTCATAAAAACACAAACACCCGCATATGTATGCGGGTGTTTGTGTTTTTATGTTATTACAATTAGAGTATTTATCTAGCAGCACAAGATATATGGACATCGGATGTCCATATATCTTTGGGAGCTTAATTATTATGATTCTGGGCTACTTATATGTGAGGATATATTGACAAATATGGTACAAAAGGAGCATTATTAAAAGTATATGAACAACATATCAATCTTTATCACATCTATAGCCACAGCTCTTGTTTTGAGTGCATTAGTATTGTTTATATTGCCAACGATCACTCATGCATATTCGTATAGCGTGAATCCCACCACGAATCCTTGGCAGAGTGCTGGTTACTATAATTATTCTTACCAAAACCAAACACAGATAAATGAATCTGCATATTGGCACTACAACCGCTATCCATACACTAAGTCGTATTATGGAAGTCCAGTGATACCACAGGTGAATTGTAACTATCCATCATCTCAGCAATACTACTACGATTGTCCTCAATATTATCAAAACTACTCAACGTTCGAATATGTAACGTACTATCCAGAGTACGAATACCCGTATTATCCCACATACGAACCATACTATGAGTACTATTACACGTATGAGCCATACTATGATTTGGGTTGGCAAGGGGGCTACGAACCGTATTGTTGGAATAGTGTCTATTGTGACTATCCTGGACAGGTCTACTACTCTATCTAAAGAAGCATGCCAGACATACAACCACTCTATAAAACGGTTTTATAACATTTCTGCCATCGAGGAAGAGATGTAGCTGCTATTGACAAAGATGTTTTATTGTGTTACTATAAACATTATATGACCTTACGTAATAAGGAAATCCCAGCCTTGGTTGTGACATGTGCGTTTGCCATGTTTGCAGTCGCTGTGATTCCTACATATGCACAGGCGTCTTCTTATTATAATGATGGAACCGCTGTTCTTTGTTCTGATATATTCTGCACTAGTTGCTACTATAATAGCGGAAAGTAGATTGGAATTGGAATACCACTCTCGTGAACAACAAACACGGTATTCATGTTAAGAACCAGTGGAATGTAAGAATACGCTATTGGCAACAGTTCAGTATTTAAAACAAAATGGCACCCAATTGGGTGCCATTTTGTTTATTTATTTTGCTTAGGATATTCAGCTTCAATTCGTTCTACAAATTTCGCTGCAGACATTGATCCAATTTTTCCTCCATCTCTACTTTCAAGAGTTATGTTTTTTTCTTTAACCTCAGCATCACCAATGATTATGGTGTAGGGAACTTTGAGCTGTGTAACTTTATGAGTTTTCTTTCCTAATTTATCTTTTGATACATCGAGTTCAGCACGAATCCCTGCATTTTTTAGTTCTTGATGTATTTGTACTGCGTAGTCATTATGCACTTCGGAGACAGCAAGAACACGAACTTGTTCAGGAGCAAGCCATACTGGAAAGGCCCCAGCGTAATGCTCAATGAGGAATGCCATAATCCGTTCAATTGCCCCCACTGAAGAACGGTGCACCACAAACGCGCGTTTCTTCTTACCGTCATCTCCGATATAGGTAAGGTCAAAGCGATCTGGCATGCAAAAGTCGTATTGTACGGTGAATGCAGTATCCTCTTTTCCATTGGCGTTTTTCATTTGAACGTCAATCTTAGGGCCATAAAACGCTGCTTCGTCTTCTGCTTCAACAAATTCACTACAGCGTTTTTGCATAAGCTTGCGCATTAGATCTTCACCCTTGTCCCATGCCTCTTTGTTATCATAGTATTTTTCAGTATCTTTACGGTCGCCAAGTGAGAGTCGATACCAGTAATCTTTACCCATGGTAAGTCCAAGTACATTTGCTACATACTCGATAAGATCAAGTGCATTACTAATTTCGTCGATGGCTTGTTCTTCGTCCTTACAAATAATATGTGCATCAGAAAGGCAGAACGTCCGGACACGTTGCAGACCCATAAGTTCTCCAGATTGTTCATAGCGGTAGAGTCCAGCTAATTCTGCAATACGCATTGGTAGTTCTCGGTAACTATGTGGTCGTGTAAGGTAGAGTTCAAAGTGATGTGGACATGTCATTGGGCGAAGCATAAATTCTTCATCGTCAATTACAATTGGAGCGTACATAGAGTCTTTATAATGAGGGTAGTGTCCCGACTTTTTATAGAGATCAAGTTTTGCTATATCAGGAGTATGTACATGTTGGTAACCACGACGAATCTCCTCATCCACAATAAAGCGTTCAAGTATGCGCCGCATTGCGGCACCTCGTGGAGTAAAAAGAGGTAGTCCTTTTCCGACTGAATTTGAGAAAGCAAACAAGTCGAGTTGTTTACCCAATTTTTTATGATCTCTTTCTATTTTTTCTTCTGACATAGAGTAATTATTTACTTGATTGAATAAGAAAAACGTCCGAGTAAATACGCGACATTAAATCGTGTACTTACTAGGACGATCTACATTGTGTAACCGCGGTTCCACCTAGTTTTCTAGGATATATCCTAGACACTTATTAAATTGGATTAGGCATATACTGCGCGAAACGCTCGCCTTTGGTTGGTAGCCAAAGCAATCTCCAATGTGTGTGCATAGTAGCACTGCACTAATTTTCGGTCAACGTGAGAGAATTTAGAGAGCACGCACGGCTTCGATGACAAAACTTAGTTCATCATTTCTTTTCGATACACGCCCTTTAAGCAGAACACAGGTATCAACCTTGAGTAATTCACCGTGTTCGGTAAGAATGCGTGGAAATGCGACCGATTCTATAGAATCGGTCAGATCACTCAGTGTAATAAACGCCATTTTCTCTCCATTCTTTGTAAGAATAGTTTTGTTTTCTGAGATAATGCCTGCAATAACTGTTGAAGTACCCTCTTGATGTTTCTTCTTTGTTTCATCAATACCTGATTTTCCTTCTAGTTTTTTTGCATGAGCATTCAGTGGATGTCCTGAAACGTATAGACCAAGGAGTTCCTTTTCCCACGCAAGACGTTGCTGCATATCTACATCTTCTGCTTCAACAAGAGTGATGGCACTACTTGCCTCTGCAGCACCAAAAAGAGAATCTTGTCCTTCTGGTCGTTGATTCATTTCTCGTTGGTATTCAAGAAGCGCATCAACGTTTTTAAGGAGCACTCCTCGAGTTGCAAAACGATCAAGTGCACCACTTTGAATGAGAGATTCAAGACCGCGTCGGTTCATGCTGCCATGACGCACTCGCTCAAGGAAGTTTTCTATACTTGTGTATTCACCACATGCCTTGCGCTCTTCAACAATAGTGTGCGCAACATTTGAACCAAAGTTTTTTATTGACGTAAGGCCAAATCGAATTTTGTTTTCGTTAGGTACAACAGAAAATTCTTCGTAACTCTCGTTTACGTCTGGTGGTAATATTTCGATTCCCATTGCTTTACACTCAATAATTATTTCAGTGATTTTTTCAACGTCACCCGAGTCGGCGGTAAGTAACGCAGACATAAATTCAAGTGGGTAATTTGCCTTCATGTAGGCAGTTTTATATGCAAGGTTACCGTAACTTGCGGCGTGTGCTTTATTGAAACCGTACGCGGCGAATGTTTCGATCATTTCCCATAGCTTTGATGCAATATCAGGCTCCATACCTCGTTCAATACAACCAGTTTGGAAACGGTCTTTTTGTTTAGCCATTTCTTCAGGAATCTTTTTCCCCATAGCCTTACGGAATTTATCAGCTTCCCCCCAAGAATAGCCAGCAAGATCAACGGCGATAAGCATGATGTCATCTTGATAGATAAGAATTCCGAATGTTGGTTTTAGATACTTTTCGAGCCGCGGTTCAATGTACTTAACTTTTGAGGGGTCGTGTTTACGCGCAACATAATCGGGAATAAATTCCATAGGACCTGGTCGGTATAATGCAACCATGGCGTTGATATCATCAATAATTGTAGGCTTTAGTTCCGTGAGGTAACGTGTCATTCCAGCACTTGCCATCTGAAACACCCCCATCGTTTGTCCTTTTGCGAGCATTTCGTATGTTTTTGAATCATCAAGCGGAATGTCATCTGCATCTATTTCTATTTTTTGTATTTTCTTTACTCGTTTAATTGAATCAGCGAGAACAGCTAAGTTTTTGAGACCAAGGAAGTCGAACTTTAAAAGCCCTGCATCTTCTACTGCATGCATATCGTATTGAGTCACCGTTTTACCTCCTTTTGGATCCAATTGAATAGGAACAAAGTCTAATAATGGAGTAGGAGATATAACCACACCCGCTGCGTGCACTCCCATGTGTCGAGCATTTCCTTCAAGTTTTTTTGCGAGATCGATTATTTCTCTTGTTTCTGAGTCTTCCGTATATGCTGTTTTTAACTCTGGTTCCATTTCAAGCGCTCGTTCGAGTGTCATAGGGAATCCTTGCGCTCCGAATGGAATGAGTTTCGCGATACGGTCACCAACACTGTATGAGTGTCCCAAACCTCGGGCAACGTCGCGTACCACAGCACGCGCTGCCATTGTTCCAAATGTGCCGATTTGAGCTACATGGTCAGTGCCATATTTTTCACGAGCGTAGTCGATAAGATCGTCACGTCGGTTATCGGCGATATCCATATCAACATCAGGTGCCGAAGGTCGTTCAGGATTTAGGAAACGTTCAAAAGGTAGATTGTAGTCAAGAGGATTGATGTTCGTAATATTTGTCAGGTATGACACCAATGAGCCAGCAGCGGATCCACGAGTATTGGTAAAGATTCCCATTCGCTTTGCGTTGAGAAGAAGGTCAGACACTACAAGGAAATAGGGAGAATATTTTTTCTTTTTTATAATATCGAGTTCATACTTAATACGTTCGCGAACTTCTGGAGTCTCTTGCATGTTTCGAGTCGCTATACCTACATACGCTGCTTTGCGGAGCATGTCGTCGTAGTTACTCCCTTTGTCTGTTGGATAATTAGGGAAGACCCAGTTTCCTAACTCAAGTTCCACATTACAGCTTTCCGCGATTTTTACAGTATTGGTGAGCGCTTCGGGATATTTTTTGAAATACGTCTTTGCTGTTTTTTGAGTAATGAATGAAAAGTCTTCAGGGCGATCGGCTTCGTCTCCCATGAGACTTGTGCCATTTTGAATTTTCCGCGCTAACTCTCGGGCGAGGTTGTCACTATGTTGCATGTAATAGACATCTTGTGCAGCAACGAGCGGTACGTCATTAGTTTCTGACAACTCTACGATGCGTTCTTGAAGTTCTTGATGGTCTGGTATTTCTGGATGATGAGTTAGTTCTAAATACAGATTTTTACCAAATACTTTCTTGTACCAATTAAGTCGCTCCATTGCTTTTTCGGTATCGTCGTCGCGTAATGCATGCGAAACAGAAGAAGCAAATGAAGGGAGTATAGCAATAAGACCTGCATTATTTTGTTCTATAAGTTCTTGGTCGATACGGGCGCGATAGTAGAATCCCTCAGTGTTCGAGAAGGTAACTAGTTTAATCAAATTGTCGTAGCCTTTCTTGTTTTTTGCAAGAAGTACAAGGCGTGAGGTGCGGTTATCGATACGATGTTCTTTGTCAAAGCGCGTACGGGGCGCAACGAAAAAATCGACACCAATAATTGGTTTGATCCCTTCCTTCGCGCACGCTTTATAAAATTCGATTGCACCGTAGAGGTTTCCGTCGTCAGTTAATGCCAGTGCTGTCTGTCCATCTTTTTTTGCAGCACCCACAAGTTCAGGAATTTTAGGCAACGCATTGAGAAGCGAAAGATGACTGTGTACGTGTAAATGAATGAAGTCAGCGCTCATGTCTGGATAGTATAGCAAAGACAGAATTCTATAGGTACTTCTTTTTTCTTGCGATATGGTATGAATTTTGTTCTACTGAATGTTGGAAGGAGAATCACAATGATTTCAAGTTGGAAATGGTTTTTGAGGTTTCTCACTGGTGGTAAGAATCTCAAGAAAAGACTTCGTGAGATTCAAGACAGTCCAGAGAAAAAATCTCCCGAAGTGCCACCGTTTGATGGCAGGAAAGTCTGATTAACTTTCCAAACAATTGGGCAGGCTAGGAACATATTCCCGGCCTGCTTTTGATATGTTAGAACTATCACTGATAGAATAGGTTTCCATGAGCACTAAATATATTATTGGAATTGATGAAGCAGGTCGTGGACCTGTTGCAGGTCCAGTTTCTGTTGGTGCTGTGTGTGCAGATGTTTCAGCAGTTATCGAACACGAACTATTTGCAAAAGGAATAAGAGACTCTAAAAAGCTGACAGCAAAGCAGAGAGATATATTATTTAATTGGATTCATGAAAATAGCAATCTGCGACACGGGGTGGGTCTAATTGGCCCTGATATTATAGATACAAAAGGGATTGTTTTTGCAACTCGCCTAGCAATGGAAAATGCTATTGAGCAAGTACTCCCAGGAGGGTGCAGTATGGATGATGTCACCATTTTGCTTGATGGCGGATTGTACGCTCCTGAAATTTATAAAAACCAAGAGACTATTATAAAAGGCGATGAAAAAGAAGTGTTAATTGCGCTCGCCTCGGTAATGGCAAAAGTCTCACGAGATAGAGAGATGGAGAGATTAGGACTCGAATATCCAGAATATGGGTTTGAAGGGCATAAAGGCTATGGCACTAAAGCTCATTACGCAGCATTGCGTGAAAACGGTATGTGTCAAGCGCACCGTAGAAGCTTTTTGACTCGGTTTTTTATAAACACACACTTCTAGCAGTTTCTTATTGCCTTTTTTGTAGTTTTACGTATAATCACTCCACTTTGCGTTACGAAATAGTTTCGTTGCGAGAAGATTGAATTTATATGAGTTCGCTTGAGGATGAGTTTCGCGTAGCATTGCTACGAAAAACGAATATGAAAGATGAAATCGTATAAATTCATGATTCGCAGCAGAAAATATTTCTGAATGAAAAGTGATAACACATAAAATATGTCAGCACGAATGCGGGTAACCCGCGCACATACCGGTAATCGCCGTTCACACCACGCACTCAAAGAGCCACGTCTTTCAACGTGTGCTAAATGTAGTGCAAAGCACCTTCGTCACCGAATGTGTCCAGAATGTGGAAGCTACCGAGGACGGGAGGTTATTGACATTGTTGCAAAGAAAGAATCTCGAATGAAGCGACGAGAAGAAAACCTCAAAGCTATGGGTGCAGAAATTGAGAAGCATGAAGAAGAAGTTCATGAAAAAATGAAGGATGAAAATCTGAAGACTGAAGGAAAGAAGGTAACTGAAACGGTCAAAACAGCTCCAAAGACAGAAGCCACAAAGGAAAAATAAAAAAGAAATACACACCCTCGGTGTGTATTTTACTAGGGGGGTTATGCTAGAATTTAATTAATCTGTTCTTATGTCAAATCGACACACCGCACGTTCTGTTGTTCTTCAAACTCTCTTCGAATTAGATTCGGAGGGAATGGATAAGTCTCGTGCTGATGACATACTCGTACATAACGCAAACGAATTTGCCCCAAACTCAAACCTGTTTCCATTTATGAAACAGCTGCTTGAAACAGTTCTCGCAAAGCAGTCAGAAATTGACGCGATTATTGTCAAAGCTGCCCCTGAATGGCCACTCGAGAAAATTGCCGTAACCGACAGAAATATCCTCCGTTTAGGTTTGTCTGAACTTTTATACTCAGATCGTGGGCAGGTACCACCGAAGGTAGCAATAAATGAAGCTATTGAACTTGGTAAAGAGTTTGGTGGTGAATCAAGTGGACGTTTTATAAACGGTGTCCTCGGTGCAGTGTATAAAGAGATGGGGGAACCCGAAAAAGAGCAAACCGGAAAGACCAAGAAAGCAGTAGACGAAGCTAATTTACGAGTAGAGGAAATAGTTGGTGCAGTTGTCTATGCTGAAGATGAGGGACAACTCTATGTTGCACTCGTACATGATGTTTTTGGACACTGGACGCTTTGTAAAGGTAAATTAAAGGAAGAAGAAGCCGCACAAGACGGCGCGTTAAGAAAAGTAAAAGAAGAAGTTGGTCTTACTGGAGAAATCATAAGTGAGCTAGGTGAAAATACGTACGTTGCTTCAGATCCAAATGAAGGAAAGAAGAAGCGACACGGACGATACTATCTTGTGCAAGTACCATTTGATGATCTTACGTTGAAAAGTGAGGGAGGGCTCGATGATGCACAGTGGTTTAAACTTGCAAACATTGTTGACCTTAATTTTTATGACGACATTTTGCCTGTGGTAACGCGAGCGGTAAATGTGCTCGTGCAACACAGAAGCTAAAAGTATGCTATTTTGGGGAAAACTAAACCATGAAAGATTTCTCAGAATTTGAAAAAAGAGTAGGATTTACCTTCAAAAATAAAGAGCTCATAAAAACGGCATTTACACACCGTTCTTTTGTGAATGAAAACAGAGATGTGGCAAAAGAGCACAACGAGCGTCTTGAATTTCTAGGTGATGCAGTACTTGAGTTGGTCATCACCGATTTTTTATATAACAAATACCCAGATCGACCAGAGGGTGAACTTACTGCATTCCGTGCAGCATTGGTAAATACTCAAAGTATTTCTGCCGCTGCAACAGAGCTTGGCATGAACGATTTTCTCCTACTCTCAAGAGGTGAAGCAAAAGATACAGGACGCGCGCGCCAGTACATTCTTGCGAACACGTTTGAAGCGTTCATTGGTGCACTGTATTTGGATCAGCAATATGAGGCAGCGCGCGATTTTATTGAAAAAACGCTTTTTGGAAAGATCGAAAAAATTGTTGCAGAACGTTTGTGGCAAGATGCAAAGAGTTTCTTCCAAGAGAAAGTGCAAGAAGAATATTCAGAGACACCTTCTTATGAATTAGCTGGAGAGGCAGGACCTGATCACGATAAGAAGTTTATTGTTGCAGCATTAATTTCTGGTAAAGCAATAGCACAAGGAGAAGGGCGCTCAAAACAAGAAGCAGAACAGGCAGCAGCACGTAAAGCAATTGAGGTTAAGGGATGGTAAAAGACAACTCGCGTGCAGTGCATGAGAGTTTTGTTTGTATTTAGCAAAAAATATTGCTCGGGTACCATTGTCGTGGTATCACGAAACGATCAATATGTTGCTGACACAGAATGCCGTATTCCCAACGAGAGCCTCAAGAAGTTTTCCATGTTGGAATAAAGTAGCCAATTTTGATGTATCCAGAGCAAAAAATGTCTCTGAAGAAATCTTTCAGAATCACCGTTTTGTAGGACGTATCCTGAGGATCGTACTTGGTGATACGAATTATCGCGTCTTGAAAAACTGTTTGATCGAACACAGCAACCCCTCTTTTTTCGAGTAGTGAAATTGTGTATTGAAACAAGTCGAGGTTTTTCGTCAAGTTGTTGAATCCACCTGTGAAAATTGGTCCGCAAACTTGTGCAAGTGGAAGGTTACCATACGCACTTTGTTGTCGAAGCATGCATAGCGCTATCTCCGCCAAATCTCTCATCGAACCGCTTTCTTCTATGAGAGTTGCATATTCGTTGCTCATCTTCTTTCCCTTCTTTGAAGGGAACGTACACTTCTCTGGTACGAATATACACGTAATGTGTAGTTTTTACCATATACGATATAATGTGAAAATGTACCTGAAATCGATAGAGCTTTCTGGCTTTAAATCATTTGCTAAAAAATGTGAACTTACTTTTTCTTCTCCTATCGCAGGTATTGTGGGACCAAATGGCTCTGGAAAAAGTAACACCGCTGAAGCGTTTCGTTTTGTACTAGGAGAGCAGTCAATGAAGACAATGCGAGGTAAGCGTGGACCCGACCTTATCTGGTCAGGGAATGAAAGAACACCCGCAGCAAACCGTGCGCGCGTTGCGATGGTTTTTGATAACAAACAGCAATTGCTCGATATCGATTTTGATGAAGTTATTCTTGAGCGTATCGTGCATCGAGACGGTGCAAACGAGTATGCTATTAATGGAAGTAAGGTACGTTTGAAAGATATTACCGCGCTTCTTTCTGGTGCCAAAATAGGGGCTTCAGGTCATCATATAATCTCGCAAGGAGAGGCAGATAGGATTCTTGGCGCGTCAGAAAAAGAACGCCGTGAAATAATCGAAGAAGCACTTGGACTTAAAACATATCAATATAAAAAGACTGAAAGCGAAAGAAAGCTTGAAAAAACTACAGAAAATATCAAAGAAGCAAAAATTCTTAGGCGAGAAATTGCTCCACACCTTACCTTTTTAGAGCGACAAATGAAGAAATTGGAACGCTCTCGAGAGTTGAAGCAAGAATTAAAAGAGTCGTACCGCACCTATATTGTGCATGAGAGACGTTTTATCGCAGATGAGGTACAAAGACTCGCATCTAGTCGTATTGAACCTCAGAGTGAGTTACATAAGCTCAAAGAAGAATTGGCTCAAGAAGCAGAGCCTGTACAGATATCTACTAGTACAGATGAACTGGAGGCACTTGATACACGCGCACGAAGTTTAATTGAAGAAAAAGGAAAGCTCGAACATGCTCGTGGAAGAGTTGAAGGCCAAATTGCATTAGTAGGTAAAACACAAACAGAGTCGAAAGAGCACGTTGCGCGATCTATACCTTTTGTGAAGGTAGAAGATTTCCTTACACAGATGCGACAGAAAATAGAACGGGCACACGAAGACATTTCTGTAGTAAAAAATGTAATAGAAAGCATAGGCTCGTTTTTAGAACAATTTAAAAATACACAAGAACCTGAACCACAAAACACAAAACTACTGCATTCACTTGAAGAGGAGTTGCGCGAAATACAAGAGTCATTGGCTTCACTTGCTAGTGAAGAAGTAGCACTTGGAGTTTCTAGAAAAAACGCACTGGATGAAATAGCACAAAAACAAGCGCGAGAGAAAGAAAGTCAAAAGCGGTACTTTGAAATAAAAGAAGCAAAGCGAGATATTGAACGTGTGCTCGAAGATATTTCACGAGAAGAACAAGTGCTTGAAGCTTCTCGAGAGAACCTTAAAAAAATTGAATATAAGGCACAAGATATTGGAGTTGAGATTAATGAACTACCAGAAAATTCGATACGGTCTCGCATTGAGCAAGAGCAAGCATTGAGAGAGATTGGACGTATTGAGGCACGTCTTGAAGAGTCTGGTTTTGTAGATGAAGATACAATACGAGAATACGAAGAAACAAAGCGACGCGACGCTTTTCTTGAGAGAGAAATAGCAGATCTTGAGGCTTCACAAAAAACACTTATTGAAATAATAGAGAGTTTGGATGGAGAAATTTCAGTTCGCTTTGAGGAAGGGTTACATAAAATAAACAAAGAATTTCTGAAATTCTTTGCGATGCTTTTTGACGGAGGAACCGCAACTTTGAAATTAGTAAAGAAAGTAAAGAAAAACGAAGAAGAGAGTGAAGAAGAAGTAGAAGAGGTTAAAGAGGGAATAGAAATACGAGTACAATTACCTCGCAAAAAAGTAACGACACTTGATGTGCTTTCAGGAGGAGAGCGAGCACTTACATCGATTGCGCTCATTTTTGCTATGAGCCAAGTTAACCCACCACCGTTTATTATTCTTGATGAAACCGACGCCGCGCTTGATGAGGCAAACTCTCGGAAGTATGCCGATATGGTCAAAACACTTGCGCAGAGGAGTCAGCTTATTCTGATTACACACAATCGCCAAACAATGGAAGCAGCAGGGGAACTCTATGGAGTAACGATGGGGAATGATGGTATCTCAAAACTACTGTCGGTAAAATTTGATGAAGCAGTGAGTGTGGCGAAGTAGCTACTTGGCAGGCTTCTTTTTTGTTGATCGTTTTTCTTTACCACCTGGACCTAAATCCCAAGTAACCTTTCGCGTTGCCAAATCAACCTTCTGTGGAGTTATACTTATACCTTCTTGTAATGAAAAAACATCCTTTTTGTTTTGAGTATTCACAAAACGTCTTGGCTTTTCTTTGAACTGCCAGTCAGGACCAAGTGTTCGAGCTGGCAAGAGACCGTATGTACCAGTACTTCTATCAATTACGTGCAATCCTCGAGAATCAATATTATCAATACGTCCACGACGTGGTTCCCCAATCTTTTTACGGAGAAGCTCAGCTTGCATAAGTTCAATTGCGTCTTTCTCGGCGTTATCAGCGGCTTGTGATCGGTGTGTGAGTGTGACAGTAGCATTTATATAGCGTCGCGATTCTTCAGGTGTGATCGGCGCTCCATTGAGTAAGTGATCTTTTAGAACACGATGCAAAATGAAATCAGCATAACGACGGATAGGGGACGTGAAGTGTGCGTAGTCTTTCATCGCCAAAGAAAAATGACCTATATTGTCGGTGCTATAGAGGGCTTTCTTCATTGAGCCAAAAACCTTTCTTTGGATTGCTTTCTCTTCAGCGGTATCCTTCACATTTATAAGCAGTTTATCAATATCCGCTTGTGTAATTTTATCGAAAAAAGTTGGTCTCCATGCTTTTACCCATGTTGGTTTAACACCTATATCAATCAAGTATTTTCTTAAATCTTCTATTTTTTCTGGGTTTGGTTCAGCATGCACTCGGTATGGGGTTGTGTTTGCACCATTCATTCGTTTTGCTGCATTTTCATTTGCTAAAAGCATTAATTCCTCGATCATTTTCATAGTATCGAAGCGCTCTTTGATCGTCACTTGTTCTGGGCGTCCTTGTTTATCGAATTGAAATTCTAACTCATCACGATCACGAGATTCGTCGATATCCTGTCCCGTACGCTTTTCTCTGTGTTTTGCAGTTAAATCCCAGAGTTCTTTGAGCTCAGCTTCCAGTGGCTGCTTTTTTTGCCCACGCACCAGTGCAGAAAGAGTAAATGGAGTTTTTTTGTCTATGAGTTTCTGCGCTTCTTGATAGGTGAGTCGTTTGTTCGAATTAATTAGAGTATTAGCAAAACGTGTTTTGCTTTCTACTATCGTTCCATTTCTTCTTATCTCGAAAATGGCGCTGAACGTACGTTTGTCTTCGCCTTCGTTGAGACTGCACAGATCATTAGAGAGTTCTTCAGGAAGCATAGGAATAACGCGATCAGGTAGATATACGGATGTTCCACGTTTTTGTGCATCAAAATCAATTGCAGAACCTGGTTTTATGTAATGTGTTGGGTCTGCGATGTGTACACCAATCTCGTAATTGCCGTTTGAAAGTTTCTTAAACGAAATAGCATCGTCGAAGTCCTTTGCAGATTCTGGATCTATAGTGAAAGTTGTGACCTCACGAAAGTCTTCTCGTTCTTTAATATCTTCTTCGGTAATTTCACGATAGTCCCTTGCTAGTTGCTTTGCTTCTTTAAGTACTTTGTTTGGGAATTTGTCTGCAAAACCGTACTCCCACGGAATAGCACGCATTTCAGCATCAAAGGTACCGTTCTCTCCAAGTGTTTGTACAAATCGGACTTTAGGAGCATCATTTGGACTCTTCCATTCAACTAACTCAAGCATGACTTGGCTACCTGGTTTAACACCATTTGGGAGACCATCTACTAATTCAAAATCTTTATGTGCTCTATTTATTCTTCTGGAAGAAATACGTACCTGCCCGCCTTGTATTTTTTCAATAGCACCAACAAATTTTTTTTGAATTGATTTTTCAACTTTGACAACCTCTCCTTTTCGTACACCGCCTCTTTTTTTAGAGTCAAGCTTAAGTCGTACTTTATCTCCAGAGAATGCAGTTCCTAGTTTGTCTTGATCAATTCGTATTTGCTCAGCTGAACCAGGAATGGTTGCGATACCAAATCCACGTGGATGAATGGTAACAAAACCTATAGGGTCTTTAATATCTTCCTCACTTTCTTTTCCTTTAAATGGTTTGAGGTATTTTTCGACTTCCATAGAATCTGTTAACTATGCATAAAATTATACTTCTAGCTTAGCACTAATTTGTGGATATGCTATCCATTTTTTTAGATAAAATAATAGTGCCCAGCTCTTCGAGCTGGGCACTTGAAAAGATGCGTCCTGTAAAGAATTGTTTTGGTGCTGTACCTAGTTTGACAGCAAGAAGGCTTGAGCTTCACCGTATATTTGGATCGAAGCGTCAAAATCGGTTGTACCACCTTCGCCAAAATTTGTACGCACATCTCCATCTTTATCAATTTCAACCGAGATAGTGTTCTCGGTATCCATCTTTACCACAAGAGCTTCCAATGCAGATTCTAGGCGGTCAGTTGCCTCTTTGGGGTAGACCCCCTCTGCAACACAAAAATCTAACTTTGCCATCTCATGTCTCCTTTCTGCCTTTTGTAGTCCCACAGAAAATTTTCTTACACAACAACCTCCCAGTCGAGTTCACGTGCATCAAGACTTACATTCTTAAGACGAACTTGAACGTCGTCGCCAATACGGTAGCGTTTTCCGCTTTTTCGCCCCACAAGGGCATATTGTTTTTCATCAAGTTCAAACCAATCATGTGGAATAGCATTTACACGTACCATTCCTTCGGCATGAGTAGTATTTTCAGCAATAAACATTCCGCCTTTGGTAACACCAGTCACTTTACCCTCAAAAACGTCGCCAACACGGCTACTCATATACTCTACTTG
>DCYW01000039.1:0-36554 GCA_002331185.1 Patescibacteria group bacterium UBA2100
ACCTACAAGATCTACTACGTGAAGTGTAGTAAAAAACGCCGAGAACATTCTCTCGGTGTTTTACTTTCCTTTATTGTGGAATTTGGCGTGAATGTCCTTGAGATGTTTGTCCGTAACATGTGTATATATTTGGGTGGTAGCGATATTCGCGTGCCCAAGTAATGCCTGCACGCTACGAATATCGGCCCCATTTTGAAGTAAGTCGGTTGCGAAGCTATGCCGTAAACCATGTGGCGTAACTGTTTTTGTAATACCTGCTCGAGTTGCATAGTGTTTCACCGCGCGCTCAACACTCCTTGGAGTAAGGCGCAAATCGTTGTGTTCGCTCGCATTGCGACCCATATTTACAAATAGTGCCTCATCTAAATCTTTCCTCTCATCTAAATAGCGCTGGACTGCCTTCTTTGCCTCAGACGAAAAGAATACCACGCGCACCTTGTCGCCCTTACCGCGTACTGACATTTCATCTTTAGAAAGGTCGATATCGCTATTTAATGAAGTGAGCTCTGAAACACGGAGACCTGTTGAGAATAAGAGTTGTAACATCGCATTGTCGCGAATCGCTCTTAATTTCACCGCTTCATCCTCAGCTTCTTTGTATGCCTGCATGGGCGCCGCGAGCAATCGGTTTAATTCTGCGCGCGTAATTAAATCAAGGTCGCGCTGAGGTACTTTTGCTAATTCAATACGCTCAGGAGAAAGACTCGTAATGCCACGTTTGCGCAAAAATTTGAGAAACGCTCGTATAGCAATAAGGTAGTAGTTCTGTGTCCGTCGTTTTAATGTTCCTCCGTCTTGTGTAACCTGCCTATTAAGCCATAGACGAAATTCTCGCACTTTTGCTTCAGTGATATCTTTCGGATTCTTCACTTTGGTGTGGTCAAAAAATCGTACGAGATATCTGTCATAATTTTCGACTGTCTTCACTGCACGTCCACGCTCTATTTCGAGATATTCAAGAAATTCTTGCTTATTTTTTTCGAGATTTGAGCTCATTATGCGTAGTGTATCATGCGCGTCGCACAATTAGTTACCTGGTTGCACAGCATCAGGATGGGGTTGCCAATAGATATAAACTGTGCTATATTTGTCACACGTCCGGATATGTTGTTTCGTACAGCAATCACCGGGCATATTTTGTGTATATCATGCTTACAAAACGACAAAAAGCTAACGCTCTTAAAAAAGGACAACGACACGATGCTGATACTGGTTCTCCAGAGGCGCAAGTGGCAGTTTTGAGTAAACGTATCGACGAGCTTGCTTCACACCTTAAGAAGAACCATAAGGATAACCACTCACGTCGAGGTCTTCTACAGATGGTCGCAGATCGCCGAAAGCACCTTAAGTATCTTGAGGGTAAAGACTCAAAAGTATATAGTAAGCTCGTAAAAGCACTCGGATTAAAAAAATAATTTTTAATAAAAAAGAACGCTCCTATAAAAGTGCGCCTCGGTGCACTTTTTGCATTCTTGGTTAGTCGTACTGTATGATAGACACACGGTCGAATTTTTTACTCGATGTAATTTTTTTAAGAAACTATTTTTATGTCAGTTATTAAACACAAAGAACAACGTGTCGGTGTTTTCATCGACACTCAAAACCTCTACCATAGCGCAAAGAACATCTACAAGGCAAAAGTCAATTTTGATAATGTCTTGAAAGAAAGTGTTGCAGGCCGTCAGCTCATACGAGCACGTGCATATGTGGTTACTACGGAATCAGGCGAAGAGCAGAGCTTCTTTGAAGCCATGAAAAAGCTTGGTATCGAAATCATCACTAAAGATTTACAAATCTTTTTTGGTGGTGCAAAGAAAGCCGATTGGGATGTTGGGATGGCAATTGATGCGGTAACTATGGCACCTAAGCTCGATGCCGTGATACTGGCAACAGGGGACGGTGACTTTATTCCGCTTGTGGAATACCTCCAACGCCATTCAGGAACGCAGGTTGAGGTTATTAGCTTTGGTAAATCTTCATCATCAAAACTCCGTGAAGTCTGCGACGACTTCATTGATATGGATGAAGACCCGAAAAAATACCTCATTGCTCATCGTAACTGGAAGATTCCAGGAATTACCGGATAGCAGTTTATTTCAATAGAAATAGAAAAAGCGGTCATGTGACCGCTTTTTCTTATGCTTCTTTGATGTGTGCCATAAGTTCTGGGAAATCTGGCGTAAGAAAATGCCCTCGTTCGTAAAATTGCACAAACTCTGCCTTTGGCAACAACGTCTGTAACTGTACAGAATCTTCATACGGAACAAGCGAATCGTCTTTAGAATGATATATGTACACCTTTGATACTTGCTTTGATACGTTGCTAACCATCTCTGTTAATCCAAAACCTCCAACTCCATCAAATGCAGGCGCTACCAAATGTAGTGATCGTATGCTTTTAGGTAGGATATGCTCTGACAAATACTGAGCTAAAAATGTAGCGCCGAGTGAGTGCCCCACAAGAGTAATTTCGTTTTCTAGATGAATAATATATTTTTCAAACCATAACTCCCATTCAGGATATTTCGCATTCTGTGGACTGGGCATACGTGGGCGAATAATATTCCAGTCAGCATCAAGAAATTCCTCATAACGATCACGCCATTTTTCAGCAGATAATACATCAAGACTATCTATCTCAAATGCTTTAAGGTACTCCCAATATTCTTCATACGAATCAAACCATTCACCTCCATGAATATGCACTAGCTGTTTCATAGAGACGAGTCTAACATATCGTTTGAGTTACCGTGAGAATTTGATAGAGTTCAAAATAGTTATAAATAATCGTGGTGTTTAGATCACAGTGGTACACAGATTTTAAGCAAGCATTGTGTAATACTGAAATTTAGGCATCACGCAATAATGACGTATGCAAAAAAAGGAATATTCGATTGAGATAGGAGGTAAAACTCTTACTGCTCAATTCACTGATTTAGCAGATCAAGCGAACGGCTCAGTTATTTTGAGTTATGGCAACACAGCCGTTATGGCAACAGCCGTTATGGGTGGGGAGCGTGAAGGACAAGACTGGTTTCCGTTATCAGTAGAATTTGAAGAAAAATTTTACGCAGCTGGTGCAATTCTTGGAAGTCGCTTTCAGCGTCGTGAAGGACGACCTTCAGAAGAAGCGGTACTTTCAGCGCGTGTTGTCGACCGAACTATACGACCACTATTCGACCAAACATTACGTCGCGACATTCAAGTAATCGTAACGGTTTTAGCAATCGATGAAGAAGATCCAGATGTACTGGGCGTTATCGCTGCATCACTTGCATTAAGTACATCTGATATCCCCTGGAATGGTCCTGTAAGCGCTGTCCGCATCGGGCAGGTAGCAGATGATAAAGCATTTATCATCAACCCTTCCTACACACAACGAACTGCAGATGTTGAAGTACTCGACCTATTAGCCTGTGGGCAAGATGGAAATATCAACATGATAGAGGTTGGATCAAAAGAAGTACCTGAAGAACGTCTTGTTGAAGGAATGGGAGCAGCTGTCGCAGTTCATAACACTCTCCAAGAGTGGCAAAAGAGTATCGTTAAAGAAATCGGAAAAGAGAAACAAGAGATTCCAACTCAAAAGATTCACGAGACAGTTTCCTCACTCTTTGAAACTGAAATAAAACCAAAGATGAGCGAATATGTCTTTGGTGAAAAAGGTGCCTATGCACTCAAAAACGAGTGGATGACGCTAGTGAAAGAACAACTACCAGAAGAAGCCGCAAATGCAGCTGCGTACTTTGAAATACAAGTGGACGAATTCGTGCATGTCGAAGCGCTCGAGAATGATCGCCGACAAGATGGACGAAAGATGGATGAAATACGAGAGCTGTACGCTCAAGCCGGAGGCATTTCTGGTCTTATTCACGGAACTGGTATTTTCTATCGAGGCGGAACGCATGTACTTTCTGCTCTTACTCTAGGAGGGCCTGATGACGCGCAGCTTGTAGACACGATTGAATTCCAAGACACAAAGAAGCGTTACATGCATCACTACAATTTTCCACCGTTTTCAGTAGGCGAGACAGGTCGTGTGGGTGGTTTTAATCGTCGTATGATAGGGCACGGTGCACTTGCTGAAAAAGCGCTTCTTCCCGTACTGCCGAGCAAAGAAGATTTTCCCTACACTATTCGAATTGTCTCTGAAACTATGGCAAGCAACGGATCGAGCTCCCAAGCAAGTGTATGTGGTTCTACCTTAGCCCTTATGGATGCTGGTGTTCCTATTACACGCCCTGTGGCAGGTATTGCGATGGGTATGATGAGTGACAGGAACGGCAACTACAAAATATTGACCGACATTCAAGGGCCAGAAGATCACTTTGGTGACATGGATTTCAAAGTAGCAGGAACCACCGCGGGTGTAACTGCTGTGCAGATGGACGTAAAGGTTGCAGGAGTACCTGTGCCAGTACTTGCGGAAGCGTTTGCCCAAGCGAAAACAGCGCGCCTACAAATTATGGATAAAATACTCGAGGCAATCAAAGAGCCACGCGCTGACATCAACCCACGTGCACCAAAAATTATTTCACTCCATATCAATGAAGATCAAATAGGTCTTGTTATCGGCCCGGGAGGTAAGACTATAAACGGTATAAAAGACCAAACAGGAGCTACTGAGATATCTATTGAAGACGATGGGTCAGTGTTCATCACCGGACAAAATGGAACCGCGGAGGAAGCAGCAAAGATGATTGAAGAACTCACCCATGAATATGTGGCAGGTGAACGCTTTGACGGACAAGTAACACGAATAATGGACTTCGGAGCATTCGTGCGCATTGGAGCACAGACAGAAGGCTTGGTACATATATCAGAACTTGCGCCATTTCGTATTAACTCGGTAACTGATGTAGTGAAAGAAGGTGAGCGTGTTCCTGTTATAATCAAAGAGATTGATGACAAGAAACGTATCAACCTTTCTATAAAAGATGTTGATCCGAAATTTGCATCAAACAAGGGTATTGTGCCACCAACTTCAAACGAACGTCATGCCTCAGAATCAAAACCAAAAACCAACGGAAAAAAACGAAGTGAGTGAACCTATCCAAGGAACACCTAAGCCTCTAAAAGCTGCGTCGGTACGCACCTTCCGTGGTGATCTTTCCAAAAGCGGTGTAGAGGGTTCGCGCATGGCAGCCACACTAGAGCCACCGAAGCCGGCTTCACCAGATGTTCAGAAATCTGAAAGCACACATGCACAAGCGATCCCAAAAAATAAGGCAATTGTTCATACATTTAAAGATGACATACAACATCTCGTACGCAATCAAAAAACATCTCTCACGCGTATTGCAGCAATGGAGAGCAATCGACGTGCGAACGATAGCCCGAGAGAAGACATTGAGGAGGAACCAAAAAAGGCGATGGTTATTGTTTTCCTAACAATTTTATTTGTTATCATTGCATCTCTCTTTGTCCTTGGTTCATATTATGCATACCGTCTTAATACCACTCCGCCTGCAGCACAGCAGGGCACTTCATCCTTTATCTTTATCGAAGGGCGAGAGTACGTTGATGTAACCGGAGTACAAGCGCGCGATGTAATAGAATTACTCGCATCAGTACGACGAAATACTTTTTTCTCGCTTGGTTCAATGGTAGAACTGTATCTCACCGAAAAAATTACTGGTGAAAATGAACAGGAAGTAAGTGAGCGCTTAGATTCAAAATATTTTTTAGAAACCATACGAGCACGAATTCCAATAACCTTTTTGCAAACACTCGGAGAAGACTACATACTCGGCATCCACGTTCTTGATGAAAACATCCCATTCCTTTTGCTTACCACTCGCTCATATGGGAATGCTTTTGCAGGCATGCTTGCATGGGAAAAAAGTATCGAGGAGGACCTCCTCCCTCTCTTCAGTCCTCGTTCATCATTTATAAAACCAGCAAGTGCAACAGGAGCAAACATTTTTGAAGACACTGTTATGGACAACCTTGATGTACGTATATTGTATGATGAAGATGGTATAGCTCGTATAATGTATGCTTTTATCGGCCAGGATGCCATAGCTATCACGACTGACGCTCGAACGCTTACGGAGCTTGCGAATAGATTTCGTGTACGCTAGCTAAACCAATTTCGTCAAGATATGTTGCAGATTTACAAAATAGTGTATAGTAGTCCACTATGGTAGATTCACGAACAATAAAGAAACTGGAGGAGCGTCTAACCCAAGAAAAGGCAATTCTTGAGATTGAACTTTCTGATATTGGAAAAGTCGATCAATCGAACCCTCGAAACTGGGAAGGTACAAATGGTGATTATGAGACAGGCACAGCTGATGCTGCAATACTTGCAGATCGATTCGAAGAGAAGACAACAAATAGTGGTATCGTTACTGAGCTTGAAGAGCGTTTTAATAATATTAAAGACGCACTCGTACGTATCAAAAAAGATACATACGGTAAATGTAATGAGTGTGGTGAAAAAATCCCTCTCGAACGCCTCGAAGCAAACCCTGCCGCAGCCACCTGTGTTGCACACGCGGACTAATTACTCGCTCAAAAAGCGCTTAACAAAGGACTGACGAATGCCTCAATAAATTGAGGCATTCGTTTTTATATGATGCTGAAGTTTTAAACATCCTTCTCTTTCCCGGTTTTGAATACGGTATACTCATATAATGTCCTTTGCTCAAGTTTTTAGTGCTCAAACGTCACTCCTTTCTGCTCATATTGTTACAATAGAAATTGATCTCTCAACAGGCCTCCACGCCTTCTCGGTGGTTGGTCTACCCGACAAAGCTGTCGAAGAATCCCGTGACAGAGTAAGCGCGGCGTTAAAAAATGCTGACTTTGAAAAAAGTTCGGATTTTAAAGCACCAAAACATAACAATAGGAAAATTGTTGTGTCTCTTGCACCTGCCGAACTAAAGAAAGAAGGCCCTCTTTTTGATGTGCCGATTGCTATCGCCTACCTACTGGCAAGTGGTGAGCTACAAACACCAATCGAGGATTTTCTTTTTTTCGGTGAACTTTCATTGGACGGGAAAGTGAAAGCGACAACTGGTGTATTGCCATTGGTGCAAAAAGCACAGCGCGAAGGCTTCGCGGCAGTTTTCGTACCGGAAGAAAATGCGGCTGAAGCAGCACTTATAGACGACATTACTATTTTCCCTACAGCTACACTATCGCAGATTATCGCTCACCTTCGTGGTATAGAAGAAATCACTCCCTTCACTGATCCGCCACCTCTTGCATCGTATACGCCTGAAAATCATCTTGAATCTATACGAGGTCAGGATCATGCAAAACGCGGACTCACTATTGCTGCTGCAGGAGGTCATAACATTGCGTTGTTTGGCCCTCCCGGAACAGGAAAAACGATGTTAGCAAAAGCACTGTGTTCCTTACTTCCTAACTTGTCTCACGAACTCGCGCTGGAGGTAACGAGTATCCACTCAATCGCAGGTACACTTACCGAGACTCTTGTTGAACGCCCACCATTACGGAACCCACATCACACAGCAAGCTACGTGTCATTGGTTGGCGGTGGCACCATACCGCGCCCAGGGGAAATAACACTCGCTCATCGTGGTGTTCTTTTTCTTGATGAATTTCCTGAATTTGATAAACGTGTCATTAACGCACTGCGCCAACCACTTGAAGATAAGATAGTTTCGATAACTCGCGCAAAAGGTTCTGCAGTATTTCCGTCTGATTTCATTCTCATTGCAGCACTTAACCCTTGTCCATGTGGCTACTACGGCAGTCATAAATGCACCTGTGCACCTGCTGCACTTCAGCGATACCAACAAAAACTATCAGGCCCCATAATGGATCGTATAGATATGTGGATTGAGGTTGGTGCGATAGAACACAGTAAGTTGCTCGAAAAGCCAAACGAAAGTGGCGAGTCAGACGCGATACGCAAGAAAATCACTCGCGCACGGACACTCCAAAAGAAACGATTCAAAAAAACCGACCGTCTTAACAGTGGTATGACCCCAAAAGGATTGGTTCATCATGCGTCATTATCAGAAAAGTGCGCTAATATTCTCAATACTGCAGCAACCAAAATGGACCTTTCGCCCCGAGCGTACCATCGTTGTATAAAGTTAGCGCGCACTATCGCTGATATTGAAGATTCAAAAGATATACAAGAATCTCACATTCTTGAAGCCCTCCAATATCGACCCAAACAAGAGAGATAAACCACCAGAGTGCTGCATTATGGTGGTTTATTAGCGATTAATCGCTAATATTTAAAATGTCCGAGAATATATCAGTTAACTGATATATTCTTGGGCTTTACACCAAGTGGGTACGAGGTATACAATCAAAAGCAGCACAGTACCTTAGAGAAAGGAGTTGGTCATGTTGCCAGGCCAAGTTGCTGATTTCGAGAAAGCTGTCGCATCTGTCGAGAATGAGGAACGAAAGAGAGATCCTAATTTCGTCATCGACCGCACGCTTTCTGCGGCGATAATTGACACCATGAGAAAACTTGCTGGAGGCAAGCAGATGGGCAATCAATTTCGCCAATTGCGTGATAGCGCGATGAATGAAATGGGTATTGACGATCTTTTTGAATGGTATATACAAAAACTGGTTATCGGAAGGTTTTTCAACCCGCGCGCAGTTCGTGCTAAAAAAAGACCCCAGCTATGCGTAGTGAAAGAAGCTTCAGCAGATAGCGTAACAATACAAGTCTATCCTGAAATTTCTATCGTCTTTGGTACGAAAAAGAACGGTCACGAAAAGCCAGATTGGGGCGATGTCGTCGTAATCCGGAGAGAAGTGGAAAGTGGATCACCGTTTATCGGAGATCATCACTTCCAAAGAGCGAAAAAAACAGCTCTTGCAGCAATGCGTTCTTATCAGAAGCAGAAGTATTAAATCAACGCCAGATAGCATTCGTGCTATCTGGCGTTCTTTTTTTATAATGGTTCTATATACTGTATGTATGTTGAAAGACGCTCAAAAAAGTGTGGACGATCTCGTTAAAGGACTTGAGCCTCCGTACTGGCCGCCGCTTTCACAATTTGCACGCCTTAGTGAAGAGGTGAGGGAGGTCGCACGACTTCTTAACCATATGTATGGGCTGAAGCCAAAGAAAAAAGAAGAGGCCGAGCAACAACTTGGAGAAGAACTGGCTGACGTACTCTTCACTGTCGTATGCCTTGCTAACTCCCATAACATCGACCTTGATATCGAATTTGAAAAAGCACTCGATAAATTACGAGTGCGTGATAAAGATAGGTTTGTTAAGAAATAATATGCAATCAACACTATTTATATTCACTGGATTACCAGGTACAGGGAAAACTACTTATGCCAAAACTCTCGCAGTAGATACTCACGCGAAACTATTCTCACTTGATTCAGAAATGCACAAGCGCTACGGGGACGACGACCACGTTGATCTTGAAATTCGCGAGCAGGCAACTAAAGATGAACTTCTTCCTGAAATACAATCCTTGCTCTCAGCTGGCACTTCGGTAATACTCGATTACGGATTTTACAAGCAAAAAGAACGGGAGAAATATAAGCAAATCGCTGAACACATCGGCGTACCTTCGAGAATAATGTATTTCGCAGCGCCCTACGAAACACTTTTGGAGCGAATAGGGAAGAGAAATGAGGAAGAAGATAACATTCACCATATTGATAAAGAGATTTTAGATATTCTCATCGAAAGATATGAAATTCCTGAATCTGAATCTGTTGAGATAATCGAAACTTAAAAATTGGAAAACAAGATGCAGAACGAGGCGTGTGCGTAAAATTAAAAGAACTGTATTGAACATACAGTTCTTTTAATTTTATGTAACACAACAAAGTGCTGTGCTTGTTTTCGCAGTTTCCTCTAAAAATTAGATGTAGTTCAAGGAGTGAACACACGTCAAACGAACCATATCGTGCATATGGAGAGTGCAGACGCGTAGTGAAACGACGAAGAAATGCGCTAATTTTGAAAGAAACACTAGAAGGGGTTCTTCGCACCACGTATCTCAAAGTGAACGTGTGGTCCCGTTGACCGTCCTGTCGAACCTATATATCCGATCACTTGTCCTTGTACGACATTCTGTCCTACAACCACTTGGTTTCGCGAGTTATGTGAGTACAATGTTTGTGTCCCATTCGGGTGTTCTATAACAATATATGTTCCATATCCTCCATTCCATCCACCTTCTTTTGAGATAATTACTTTTCCTGCTGCTGCTGCAAGAATCGGAGTGCCTGCAGCCACGGCAAGATCAACCGCGTTATATCCATGAATACCTTGAGTACGTGTTCCTCCTGAAATAGGTCGTAAGTAATATCCACTAAACTCTGGAACGTTTGTTCCCCGTGGTGCTGAAGTCGTTCGTGTATACCTACTTTGTGCTGCTTTTACTGCTGCTTTCGGCATTGCTAATTCACCATCTGGGATAATCACTTCAGTTCCTGCGGCTAAATATTCCTTCGCTCCAAATCCATTATATTCAACCGCTTCATCAATATCACCGCCATTTTTGTCAATAATATCTTGTAGAGTTCCACCATTTTTTACTGTGTATTTAATCCCAGTCACTGGTAAAATGAGCAATTCCTGACCAGGCTGTATCGCTTCACTACGCGAAATGTCATTACTCCAGCGAATTGTATTTATAGACACGTCAAACATTTCTGCAATGTCACCGAGGGTATCTCCTGGACGAACAATGTAAATACTAATCTGTCCGTTATTATTGTAAGAGTTGTCTTCTTCGACGTCTGCAAGAGAACCTGCTGGGCCAGATGCTGGTAAAAGTGCTGAGTCATTCACAATTGTTATATCTCCTCCACCTTTTGATGGGTTTGGGTCAATATTCTGAGCAGCTCGAGGAAGAGGGATAGTTTGTGAATTGTAAGTAGTATTTGCAATGTACGCGAGTGTCGGAGAAAACGTAGCAAAAACACTGCTCAAGAGACCCGCGTGTACTCCGGTTGGAAAAATCATCGATATCACGACCACAGGAAACGCGACATTACGCCACATTGTGGTTGATATTTTTGTCATCTGAACCTTCACGTAAGTACGTAAACTGGGGTCAGAATCTTGATCTATAGATAAAATAAGCCTAATTAATGCGCCCGTACTATTCTTATACGGCATAGGGTTCCGCACCAGTCGCAAACCCCCTATATAACACTGTAACCACTACGAACGAGTTCGCAATAGCTCATTTATACTACTGTGGATAGACTCAGAGTCAAGCATTCTTCGTAGCCGGAGTGTGTCGTGGTATAGTGCCTATTCATGACGCATTTTGAACTCAATCCACAGCAAAAAGAGGCAGTTGCACACGACAGCGGCCCTCTTATGATTCTCGCTGGTGCTGGTGCTGGAAAAACAAGAGTCATCACGCAAAGAATCTTAGAATTGATTAAAAAAGGAACTCCTCCAGAAAAAATATTGGCAGTTACCTTTACCAACAAAGCGGCCAAAGAAATGCGCGAACGGGTGCTTGCCATGATAGATGCTGATGTTGAGATTAATCGCCCTGTTTCAGCACGGGCAACAGGTCTTGCAAGTCCATATGTTTCAACATTTCACTCATTAGGGGTTTCTATACTCAGGGAGAATGCGAAAGAACTCGGCTTAAAGAGACACTTCACAATATTCGATAGAGCAGATAGCGTACGTGCGATAAAAAATGCCCTGAAGCACCTCGGTCTTGATCCAAAACAATTTGAGCCACGTGCCATGCTAAGTGTTATCTCTCGTCATAAATCAGATGGATTAAGTGCCGATACATACCAACCAGATATTGGTGACATAAAACGACACACACTCGGTAGAATCTGGAAAGAATATGAGGCGCGCTTAAAAAAAGAAGGAGCTCTTGATTTCGATGATTTGCTTTTGCGTACCTACATAGTACTCAGAGATAACGCAGCCGTTCGAGAACATTACCAAAAACGTTGGTCCCATGTGCATGTTGACGAATACCAAGACACAAACCGTGTTCAATTTGCTCTTACACAACTGCTCGTAGACGAAAAAGCAAACATTTGTGTTGTCGGTGATATCGATCAAAATATCTATTCGTGGCGAGGTGCGAATTTAGCAAACCTTTTAACATTCGAGGAAGAATTCCCTGGAACAAAGCTCGTACTTCTTGAGGAGAACTACCGATCAACCCAAAATATTCTTGCTGCCGCAAATATCATCATCGAAAAGAATGTAAAACGAAAAGACAAAACGCTCTATACAAAAAACGAAGCAGGGGAGCTGCTTGGTTTATATAGTGCGTATAGCGAGGATGACGAAGCGCGGTTTATTGTGCAAACATCCCAAGAACGTATAGACGCTGGGGTTCCTCCGCGAGAAATTGCAGTGCTGTACCGAGCAAACTTTCAATCACGTGCACTTGAACAAGCATTTATGTTTAGAGGGATTCCGTACCAAGTGCTCGGGACACGATTTTTTGACCGGAAAGAAGTGAAAGACGTACTAAGTTATATCCGAGCAGCGCTTAACCCAGACTCCCAAGGAGATATTGCCCGCATTGTGAGCACACCCCCTCGCGGAATCGGTAAAATGACTCTTTCCAAAATGTTTGGAGGCACAGAACATGAACTTTCTCCAACACTACAAAAAAAGGTAGGTGCATTTAAAGCTATACTTAAAGCTATACGAGACAAGGCGTTATCAGAAAAACCTTCAGAAACCATTCGATTTACCGTACAAGCAAGCGGGCTGGAAATGAAATTACGTGGTGGAACAGAAGAAGATCGCGAACGCTTGGAAAATATAAAAGAACTTGCCACACTCGCCTCAAAATATGACGAGCTCCCTCCTGAAGAGGGTATCGAGAAATTACTTGAGGACGCGGCACTTGCCACAGACCAAGACTCTCTTGTAAAAAACCACAATGCAGTAAAACTTATGACAGTACACGCGTCTAAGGGTCTTGAGTTTGATTATGTATTCGTAGCTGGGCTTGAGGAGGGTCTCTTTCCGCACGAAAAACTTGACCAAAACACTGACGAAGAAGAAGAACGAAGATTATTTTATGTAGCACTTACACGTGCTCGTAAAAAAGTTTTTCTTACACACGCAATTATTCGTAGCATATTTGGGTCTCAATCCATGCAAACAGCATCACAGTTTATTGACGATATCAGCGAAGAATATATCGAAAACTCTGACGAAGACCGTACGCCACCACACGAAAGAAAAATGGATTTAATAGACTTCTAACATGAAAATCGAGCTAGGGAGATATCGACATTTCAAAGGAGGGGAATATGAAGTTATTGGCACATGTCGCCACAGCGAAACGCTTGAAGAACATATTGTCTATCGTGCGCTGTATGACAGCAAAGAATTTGGTAAAAATTCACTTTGGGTACGACCACTGCATTCATTTGTTGAAATTGTTACGTATAATGGCAAAAAAGTACCCCGTTTTAAGACAATATGAAAGCAAAAAAACATCTAGGACAACATTTTCTAACTTCAAAACCAGTACTAAAGGATATGTTGACTGCCGCACAAATAACGAAAGATGACACCGTTCTAGAAATAGGACCTGGGAAAGGCATGCTCACGCGAGCACTGCTTCAAGAAGGGGCAACCGTAATAGCGATTGAAACTGATGCTGCCATGATAGCGATCCTTGGAGATGCATTCGACGACTATATACGAAACGGAAAACTCACTATTATTCATGAAGATGTACTTGGCCTGACGTTACGTAAGTATATTGCCACTGATTACAAAATAGTTGCCAACATCCCTTATTACATAACGGGAGAAATCATTCGTCTTTTTTTAAGTGCAGACCACCCACCTCTAAGCATGACTCTGCTCGTTCAAAAAGAGGTAGCACATCGTATCGCGCGTGATACAAAGGAAAGTATATTGAGTATTTCAGTAAAAGTTTTTGGAGCGCCTCGGTACGTAGGAACTGTCGCGGCACGATATTTTAATCCTGCTCCAAAAGTTGATTCAGCCATTGTGCACATAGATACTATTTCAAAACAGTTCTTTGAAAATGTTTCTGAGGAGCATTTCTTTAAAGTAGTGAAAAACGGTTTTAGCAACAAGCGTAAGAAACTGGCAAACAATCTTGCTCCATTTGGTTCAAGGGAGAAAATTCTGAGTGTATTACACGACTTAGGATTTGACGAAAACGCCCGAGCTGAAGAAATTCATGTAGACCAGTGGAAAGAATTGGCTTTATTATTATAAAGATGACAATCGTTAGCTCGTGCCCACCATCGTCATAATTATCCCAGGAAATACTACGAGAGGAAACGGAAAGACAATACAAAAATATGGCGGCCCGGCAAGACCGAGACCATACTGTCCAACACTAGATGGTGGGCCGTTTTCGTATGTTCGCGTACTCGGTGTCCAAATAAAATTACCACCGCGTGGACCACTTGTTAGTGTCCAAATAACAGCATTGAAACAAGGAATTACTGTTTGGAATTGCCCGCCCCACTCAAATGCTTGCGCTTTCTGTGGAGTCGCTAAAAAAGACAATGATGTTGCTGTTAACAATATAATGCCCACCATAAAAACAACGCTCTTTTTAGGAACATAATTACGTGTTCTGCGCATGCGCACATAGTAGCATCATTACACTATTCTAGTAGGGTATACTGTGCGTATGGACCGCACTTTCCTCATAACGATTATTTTCGTGCTTGTTTTTATAATCGCAGTCATTCTGGGTGTTTCGGTATGGTTTTTACCACTTACAAGTGAAAAAAAAGTCACTCAAACAGATCCTGTATATTTTTCTTTTTCAAATACTGATACAGTATTTGAAAGTTTGCAGCAAGAACCACAAATAGAGTCAGCTATCGTCAATTCACAATCTCCAGAGGAGCAAGGAGTGGCTCTACAGCAAATTATTCGGGCGTGGGAAGAGCGACCAGGTTCACCAAACTTTCGCACAGACTTCGAAACGTTCAGTGCCTCGAGCACAACAACAGAGAGTGAAGAGCTCTCATCTCTTTTTAAAACACTCATTGGCTCATCAGTACTTGACACATTGGCACAACAAAATAAGACAGGCGAATTTGTAGATGAACTTCTCTGGAACGGTAATTACTCAAAAATAACCCCTGTTGTTTTAGCAGATGATACTTCAAAAACGCAAGAAGAATTTCGAATATTCGGTAATGAGCTCGCAACATTGCTTACCGCGTTCAATGTCTCCCAAGGAGATCAAACAAAACTTTTGACTGTTTTTATTGAAAACCGAGAGAGTACTAAACAACTTGAACGACTCACTACTGGTTACTTACAGCTTGCAAGTGATATTGCAGATCTAGAGGTTCCCGAGCAGTTAAACAATATTCAAGCAGACTTAGTTTCATCGTATACGTTAGTAGGGGAATTATTGTGGAACCTTACTCTTGCAACTGACGATGAGAGTCTCATGGAAAGGATGTTGATATATAACAGCGCATCTGAAAAAGTCGCTCGAGCACATATATCACTTGTAACTTTATTTAAATCATACGGGGTTGTATTTAAGAGCTATGAGCCAGGACGGATTTTTACGTTTTCCCTATAAACTCCTGACGTGTCCCCAATTTGTAAGATTTTTTGAACACCTAATACGTCCTGTCTTGTTATACTATTAGTGTGTTTACTCATTCGCACACGAGCGGCAAGATTATTGCTGCAACGCTATTCGGCGTTGTGCTACTAGCTTTTGCAGGATGGAAATTATTCTCTCAAAACCCACAGCCTGCTCGTGAGGATTTACCAACGACAACAGAGACTGGTATTAGTGGGTCTGATGAATACGCAGTCGACAGCGATGGTGATGGGGTAAAGGATTGGGAGGAAGTTCTTCTCGGCACCGATCCAAATAATCCTGACACAAACAACGACGGAATTCCTGATGGCGATGAATTGGCAGCAGCACGGAAAACATTTGAGGAAAATGTGGACAATACACTCGCTAATGCAAGTACAACGAGAACGGATCAACTGGCTCGAGAAATTTTTGGAGCGTATATCCAATCGAAACAGCAAGGATCGTTCGATAGTGCTTCATTTGACGAGGTGATCGCCCAAGCAATTGAATCCCAATTTTCACAACGTGCGGCAACACAGTACGCCTTAAAGGACATTGAAACAACTACTGACATATCGCAACCCAGAACACTTATGTATAGGGACCAGTTTCAACAAGCAATACTTCCTGTGACTCAAATCGGTGAGTATGAACTGATGACGTATGGACGTGCTATCGAATCAGGTGATGCTGCAGAATTTGAAAAACTTATCACTGCAGCTACTATATATGATGAAATCGCTCAAACTCTACTTACTATCATCGTTCCTGAAGATGCTGCTCAAGTCCACCTTGATTTAATAAACAGCTTTGCCACGTTTGCATCTATCTTAAAGACAATGACAAAAACTCCTGAAGATCCGTTGCTTACTTTTATAGCAACACGAGATTTCCTAGAAGGAGAGGATGCTATTAAGCTCGCATATAGCCAAATTGATATCTACTTCACATTAAAAGAAGGATCTTTATGAGATACAAGGTAGCAACATACTTCATACTCTCTATTCTGATCGTAAGCACTCTGAATATTTCTGTTTCTTACGCGCAAACACCCTCGAGCATCGATTTACTTACGAATGTGCTCGATCAACTGAACAATGCCACCAGTACTGATGCCATTCCCTCTGCTTCTGCAGGATTCTCGCGTGATGGTATTTATGGCTGTACAGGAGCAGCATATGGTGCGGTAGGTATGCAAGGACCCGGTGGTTCATATGTCCCCGTGTTTGATAGTGCAGTGCACGATCAACAACGTCTTCTTACGTATAAAGAATGCCTTTTAGATGGCCTCGCAAGAAGTTGGCGTGAGGCTATCATTTCAGATATTGTTCGGCGAGTTGTTAGTTGGGCAAACACAGGCTTCGATGGCAACCCGGCATACATAACCAATCTTCCATTATACATGCTCGAGAATATCTCTGACCCAGTTGCTGAAAATTTCATTGTGGGAGCAAGTACAGAGACAATTGCAGAACCGTATCGCAGAGATGTGCGCGTAGCACTCGCTCGAGGATATTCACAAGAAACTCGTGGCAGAGCTGAAAAATTAACTTGTGGAGTTTCTAGTGACACAATTCGAGCATTCCAAAATGGTGATTTCTTTGGTGGTGGTGGCTGGTCTTCATTTGAAACAATTCTCTTCAATCCAGGATGCAATGCTACATTCGCTTATATTAACGCACAAAATCAACTCACAGAATCTATCCTCTCAGCACAAGAACGAGAACAAACGCGGCTTAATTGGGGGAACGGATTTCGTACAGTTGAGACAAGCAGAACAATAGATTTAGGGGGTGGGGATACTACTAACGTGCGACGTGTGGTGACTCCAGGATTTATGATTGCCGAGAATTTGCGCCAAACTCTCGGTACCGGACTACGTCAATCTGAGAATGCTGATGAAATCGATGAAATCGTTTCGACGCTTATGTCAAATATTGGTGTCGAGTTTTTATCTGATGTTGAGGGATTCTCAGGTCTGCAACAATCATTCAATGGAGAAGCATCATATATTGATCGTCTGGCGCAAGAGTCCGCTGCTCGTGCACGCAGTAACATGACTGGTGTGAGTGCATCTACAATAAATAACACCCTTCGTGTAGAACAAGACTACGCTCAAGCGCGTCAAGCTGCTGCAAATACACTTTCTAACGCTCGCCGACAACTTGAATCCTGGGAAAACACTTGTTGGATTGAAATAACAAAGCAAGCAACAATAGATTTAGCGGAAGAAGTTACAGATCAAGTGTGTGGGTTAAATGCTGCTAATACGTGCACAATTCCTGTTCAAACAACCGAAACTCTCGCAACCGATGCGGTTGATATCTCAACACCATCTGCCTCAACAATCATTGTAAAAGGAAGAGCATCAACGAGCAGTTCTATCATTCAAGTCACTGCATCAACAGAGACGAATAGTGTAGCTTCAGTACAACCAACAGTAACTACCGACGGAAACTGGGCAACAAATGCTATCGATCTTGCAACACTGCCAGACGGAACTATAACCGTAACCACAACCGAGACCCTCGCAAATGGAGGAGGTACATTTGCACCGATACTCTCACGTGTTAAAAAGACAACAACACCTACAGGAATTGTTCTCACTGTTCCCATTGAAAAACCAGCGGTAACTATTACTGCAACCGCGCGTAGCACGACACAGTCTGCAACTCTCAACGTAAGTGCACAAGAATCACGACAAATAATCGATCAAAATATACAGCCAGTGCTTGACCTCATTAATGAAAATGTCGCACGTTCACTCAAGGCACTCGAAGTACTTTCAAAAATTCAAAATGACCTCGAAAAAACATCGTCAGTCAGTGGACAACGCTTTGTCTTAGAAAAACTTGATGAGCTCATTGCATCTCGCGTACTACATACCGAAGCACAATTACGCCAAGCGATCGCACAAACTGAAGAAATCGAAGCGGCCATGCAACAATTGCTTGAAGAGACCAGAACTAACTGGGAAGACGGATGGTGTAAACCAGAGAACTGGGCGCAACATAAAATATAAGCATGTATTCTGCAAGTAAAACAATTATTCCTTTCATCTTCATTGCGATAAGTATCACGTTCTTACTTCTCTTTTTTTCAGTGTTATCTTTTAACAATGGTGCTCTTGTTCCGAACGTCGCTTCAGCAGTGGTTCATCAGCTCATAGGGAGTGCAGTGGCTTCCTCATTCGAAACAGTCTTTAATACATTATTCGCTCTTATTGTCTGGATACCTGTATTTATTTCTGCGCTATTTGTCATGATGACAGGTAAATTGTTTGATTTTTTGATAGACCAAACAATTGTCAATTTTTCATACTATTTCCAAGAATATTTTGATGCTAGCATCACAATCGCATGGGAAGTATTTAGAGATATAGGAAATATAGTGATGATTGCAATATTTATATTTATAGCATTCGCAGTGATTCTTAATAGTGAGACATACGGTTTAAAAAAATTCGGCGTTCGCATTCTTATCATTGCAGTTCTTATAAATTTTAGTCTCTTTTTTACAAAAGTGGTTATCGATATATCAAATATTATCGCTTCCCAGTTCCGACAAGAAATTAGCCGAACTGTGAATTTACCTGCCAATGAGAGTATTTCTGGTGTTTTCCTACAGAAAGCTGGTCTGTCTAACTCAATAACAGGAGCTTTGACTAACAGTGCATCAAACACGTTAGGTGCCGCTTTCTCTGAAAATGGTGGGCTGTGGTCATATACCATTTTATCAATACTCTTCCTAACAATAAGTGGTTCTGTTTTGCTTTTTGGAAGTATTTTATTATTCACGCGTTTTATTACTTTTTTACTTCTTATGGTTGTATCTCCTCTTGCATTTGTCGCATATATGACACCTTCGCTAGATTCATATTGGACAAAATGGTGGAATCTTTTGCTTAAAAATGCTCTTTTTGCACCTCTTTTCCTTCTCCTACTGTGGACTTCCATCATTATAATAGGTGGATTGGATGGCAAAACGGACATTTATCTACTTGCAACCAATAAAGATGGTTCATTTTTTAACATTGAAGCATATTTTAATGTTGGAGTGGTCATTGGTTTACTCTATGCATCAACAAAAATTGCCAGTTCTTTATCTATTGCTGGAGCAAATTTTGCAAAAACAATTGGATTGAAAGGTTTTTCTGGTGCCCTGCGTGCATCTGGTCTTGGTGTCGCCGTAGGTGTTGCTGGTCGCGTTGGTAGAAGCACTATCGGAAGAGGAGCAACTGATTTATCTGAAAGTAAATTCTTGCGAAGAAATGCTGGTAGTCGAAACCCTCTAAGAAGTATTCCTTCACGATTAGCTTTAAATGCATCCAAGAAAGCTGCGGACACCTCTTTCGATATTCGTGATTCAAAGAGTCTTGCAAAAAGTCTTAAAAGTGCAGGGGTTAATCTCGGTACTGGTGTAGGAAACTACGACAAAATGATTGACACGGAAGCAAGATATCAAAATTATGCTAAAGAAGCAGATAAACAACCTCCCAAAGAGACACCACCACAGACACGCGGCTCTGACCAAGCAACGATTCAGCCACCACAACAGGAAAATAGTACTTCGGGAGAAGCAAAAGGTGATCCCCCTGTTTCTAATATCCAAAGCACACCGTCAAACGATAGCGTTGTAACAAGTGATAATACACCTCACAAAGCCGCAGACACCGCAGATAGTCGTGGAAAACAAAATGAGATAGAGGGCGCAGGAGACGCTATCGGAAGAACGGCTCAAAAAATTAACGAAGAACAGAGAAGAAAAAACTCATTGGAAAACATTTCTATACATAATGTCGGAAACGTAAGTCCTGATCAAACAACAGTAAATCAGCCAAGAATTCCAAGTCTTGCACGTGAAGATGACGCAAAGCCTGTTGAAGAAAAAAAGAAGAGTTTACTCAGAAGGTTAGGTAGGAGTCAGAGGACACAAGAAAGAATTGATAAAAGAGCAAAGAAATTAGCAGGTAAAACAAACGAGGAAATGATGTTGGAAAAAATTTTAAAGAAAACGGAGACTACTGAAGAATCTGTTTCGAGATTAAAAGATAATAAAACCTAAAAAAGATAAGTAGCTATTATGGATTTACAAGGAGAAAATATCGAGGCACTTATTGAGAAAAGATTTTCGGAACTGCCCGAAGCAGTACAAGAAGCTGTTTCTGATACACGTGTAGAAAAAAAACTTCGCGAGTTAGCATCAAACTATAAGCTCCATCTCGACCAATGGACTCTTTTAGAAAATGAAATCATGCTTACTCTTTTAGGTTTAGAGGATCCTGAAAATATGGCAAAAAATATTGCAGAAGAAGTTGGTATTGCAGAAGATGTGGCACAAAAACTTGTTGACGATATAGCTATGCAAGTGTTCAAGCCAATTCGTGAAAAAATGCAAACACATCTTGACAGTGAATCACTACAGCGAGAAACCGTATCTCCTTCAAAAAATACAAGGAAAGCAAGTCCCTCAGATACTACTGCATATGTGATTGGTCAAAAAAGCAATGAACGATTTGATGTACAAGAAGATCCGTACAGAGAATCTATCGATTAGAAACAATTTCGTCCCCATTTTTTCGTGGGCATACTAAATGTAATGTGCGATACTTAACGAGTAAGAGCGCATCGCGAGTAACGCGGTAAGCCGATTGTCTACGCAGGGAACAATACTGAGTACATTCGAGCAAACCTATATATTACTCTAGATTCTGCTCATTAAGAAATAAGGTATGCAATTTCAAGTGCCGCAATTTACTGATGTAGAAGATAAAATCTTCGGTCCGCTTACACTTAAGCAATTTATATATGTCGCTGGAGGAGCTGGGGTAGGATTCTTACTGTGGCGTTATCTTCCAACACTTATCGCAATACCACTTGCTGTCGCAATTGTAGGTTTTGCAGCAGCACTTGCGTTTGTAAAGGTAAATAAAAAACCACTTATTGTGACACTTGAAGCTGCCTTTATGTACTTTGTGCATAAAAAACTCTATCTCTGGAACTCAAACTATACGAACACCAAAAAACGTACTCAAACCGAAACGTCTCTTCCTCAATCACAACAAGATATTCCATCAGTATCAGAAAATAAACTTAAAAGTCTCGCGTGGAGTCTTGATATCAACGAACGCATTCGTCTTGATCATGAAAAAGAAACATTATAGTTATGCCGCAAGCAAATAAATCAGCACAATCATCTCAAGATTTCGTACCAGTAAAAGAAGTGCGGGACGGTGTTATCGTTTTGAATAACGGTGGTCTAAGAGGTGTTCTTATGGCCTCTTCATTAAACTTTGCCCTTAAAAGTGAGGATGAACAAAGTGCATTTATCATGCAGTTCCAGAACTTCTTTAACTCACTAGATTTTTCAATTCAAATTTACATCCAATCAAGAGAGCTCGACATACGGCCGTATATAGAAACACTTGAGGTGGAGTACAAGCGTACTATGGATGACCTGATGCGAATCCAGATACGAGAGTACATGGAATTCATTAAGAGCTTCGTGGAGGGAGCTGATATTATGACCAAACAATTTTTTGTGATTGTTCCATATTCTCCAGCTTCAATTACTATAAATACAGGAATGCTAAGTTCGCTCCCATGGTCGAAATCAAAAAATGCCGCACGCAAAGCAGTTACCAAAAAGAACGAATTCCAAGAAAATGTTTCGCAGTTAGATCAACGCATGGCAATAGTGCAACAAGGACTTATACGCACCGGAGTACGCTCTGTACAATTGGACACTGAAGAAATAATAGAACTGCTCTATAAGATATTTAACCCAGGAGAGCAAGATCAACCAAAACAAATGATAGAAGCACTTAACTAAGTGCTCCCCAGTGCAGTGTGTTTGGTTTGATTTGAACAGGTATAATACAAGTAGGTTTATGGCTTTTTTTGATTTTTTAGGTAACCAGAAGAAAAAGGTAAAGGATATAGTTCCTATTCTTCCAGAAGAGATTTATAAACATGGTGTTCTTGAACTCCAAGATGTTATAGCGCCTTCAGCATTGCAAATAACACCTCGTGAACTTAACCTCGGCGAAAAAGTAGCACGTACTTTTTTTGTTATTTCGTATCCTCGATTTCTCTCTACTGGTTGGTTTTCTCCAATTATTAACCTCGATAAGGTATTCGATGTATCTATTTTTGTTCACCCAATGGAAACAACTACCGTGCTTCGTAAGTTTCAGAAGAAGGTGGCTGAAGTTGAAAGTCAGATATCCATTCGACAACAAAAAGGACTTGTGAGAGACCCTGTGCTAGACACCGCTTACTCTGATCTTGAATACTTAAGAGACCAACTCCAACAAGCGCAAGAAAAAATGTTCAAGATTGGTCTCTACATAACTATCTATGGGGATACGCGAGATGAAATAGATAAAACTGAATCAGAAATACGTTCCATTCTGGAGTCCCGTCTTGTCTATCTAAAACCTGCACTCTTTCAACAGGAACCAGGTTTTAAAAGTGTCTTGCCTATAGCAGAAGACGCTCTATCGGTTCATTCAAACCTTAACTCATCCCCACTTTCAAGCATCTTCCCGTTTGTTTCGTTTGACCTTACGAGTGATAGGGGAATTTTGTATGGTATTAATCGACATAACTCAAGTCTCGTTCTCTTTGATCGTTTCTCTTTAGAAAACTATAATTCTGTCGTATTTGCGAAATCAGGTGCAGGCAAGTCGTACATGACGAAACTGGAGATTGTTCGTTCACTCATGTTTGATGCTGATGTTATCGTTATTGACCCTGAACGAGAGTATGAGTATTTGGCAGAAACTACTGGTGGGCGCTACTTCAATATCTCTCTTTCTTCGCAACACCACATCAATCCATTTGATCTTCCGACACCTCGCGAAGACGAGAGTCCTGCTGATATTCTTCGAAACAACATTATTACCTTGGTAGGACTATTTCGTATTATGTTTGGGGGTCTTACCCCTGAAGAAGATGCAATTATAGACCGAGCTATCACGGAAACGTATGCGCTAAAAGATATCACGCCAAATTCTGATTTTGCTAATTTAGAGCCTCCACTACTTTCCGATTTCGAACTAGTACTCTCCGGGCTAGAGGGTTCTGAATCTCTCGTCCAGCGTCTTTCGAAATACACCCGTGGTACGTGGGCTGGTTTCATAAATCGCCCTACAAATATTGACATGAACAAACGCTTTGTTGTCTTTAGCGTCCGTGACATGGAAGACGAGCTCAAGCCAGTTGCGATGTACTTAGTGACGCACTATATCTGGAACATGGTTCGAAAAGAACTTCGAAAACGCCTCCTTATTATCGATGAGGCATGGTGGATGATGAAATCAGAAGATACTGCATCATTCTTATTTGGAATAGCAAAACGTGGACGTAAGTATTATCTCGGTCTTGCAACAATTACCCAAGACGTTGCTGACTTTTTAAGCAGTACGTATGGTAAAGCCATGATCACTAACTCGTCTATTCAAATTTTGCTTCGCCAATCACCAACGTCGATCGATCTCATTCAAGAAACATTTAAACTTTCAGATGAGGAAAAATACTTGTTGCTCGAGTCAGACGTAGGGGAGGGTATTTTCTTCGCTGGATTAAAGCACGTTGCAATAAAAGTTATTGCAAGTTATACGGAAGACCAAATTATTACCTCTGACCCATCACAAATTCTTGCAATTAAAAAAGCAAAACAAGAACTATCTGAAACACCTGCTTCTACGCAAGCAACTAATATACATGAAATAAAATAGTATATGCCTACCTCTACAAAAAAAGTGCACGCGATTTCATTGCCGTTGCTTCTCTTCCTTGCCATTCTTGCTATAGTACTTGATTTCAGCATAGGGCTTATCCCTATATTAGGTGCGTTTGTTGGTTTCATTTTTAGCCTCGTAGTCTCAATTCAGTTGTATTTATTTGAATTTGAGAAGGGCGCGTTTTTACGTACTGTCGCAGTCATTATTGGAAGTTTCTTTGTTGAAACACTGAGTTTCGCACTTGCTCCCACAAACCTCATATTCGTAGTACTCGTGTATGCTACAAACTTATGGAAAGTAAGACGACAAAGTCGAAAAATCGCACAATACAATGAACTATCAGACGATGTAGTGTACCTTAATGTGGAGGGAGACAATATCAAACACCAAGGAAACAAAAATAACATCAGGAGAGCTGCTTGATCCTACTACTATGCAATAACTTATCACGAGGTATTTCTGCCGATTTATGCAAATCACTATATAATATACGTATGCGTTTTTTCCTTTATGCAGGATTAGTTTTTGTGTTGCTCATTTCTTTTCAGAATACTACATACGCCCAACCCATAAATTCTTTAGATGAAATAGGAATTTCAATTAATTTATCGCCAGAATTACCTCAATCTAATCAAGAGGTGACAGCAACTGTCTCGTCTTCAAACGAAAATGTTCGCACAGCTACTATTGTATGGTTATTGGATGATGAGGTACGTCAACAAAAAGCAGGTGATGTAAATTTTAAATTTACAACAGGTGACGTTGGTTCTTCTCAGCAACTACGGGTACTCATAAAAACAGCCACTGGGGCGGTCTTCACTAAATCAATAGCAATAACACCAGTAAAAGCTACTCTCTTTTGGGAAGGCGATACCTATGTTCCGCCGTTTTATGAAGGGCGACCACTTTATTCATCTGGGAGTTCTATACGAGCAGAGGTGCTCGCAGAATTTAGAAATAGCGAAGGAGAAGCATATAGTGATTCAGAACTGATTTACACATGGAGTAAAAACGGAACAGTATTGGGTAGCCTCTCTGGTATTGGTGCAAACACCTTGCTGACAGCGGGCCCTAAATTTTTTGGAGACTATATTTTATCTGTTGAGATAACAACACCTGATGGGCTACAGCGCGCGCAATCCGCAGCACGTGTAACAACACAAACACCACAAGTAGTTTTATATGAAAAAAATCCTTTAACAGGCGTTCAATACCACTCAGCTATTACCAACAAACCTTTTTTTGCAGAGTCTTCCCAGATTGAAGTCCAAGCGATTCCTTATTTTATGAACGTACGTAACGAAAATGATGAAAACCTCTTGTACTCGTGGGCTATCAATGGTATTGAAGTTTTTGGCTCACAAATAACACCTTCTGTTTTGACCATTCAGTTATCTGGAGATGCAGATGTGACTACCCCTGTATCTGTAGCAATTGATCACCGTATAGACCTTCTTCAAACAGCACAAAGTACTTTTAATATAGTGTTCGAAAGAAGTGCGCGTAATTCATTATTTGGTCTTTAATATATGAAAAGGAAGCAGCTCTACATAGGTATATCAGTCCTCATTATAATTCTTATAATCGCTCTTTTGGGATGGGCTATTTTTATAGGACAACAACAACAACGACTGCAGCAGGAGACTGAAGATTTAGGTTATTTTGATTCGACACTCAGTACTCCCACTAGAGATAGAGAGGGTGGTTTATTTAATGGTGCATTCGGGAACATATTAAACAACAATGATAATGTCAGTAAGAGCGCTCCTGATGAAGTGGTTGTTGCAAAGCCAGCATTGCGTCAGCTCTACAATCTTCCAACAGCAGGTTTTATTAAAAAACGTTCTAATGCAATACGATTTGTAGATAAAGCCACTGGTCATGTATTTGAAAGAGACTTGCCTGATGGCACAACTACTCGTATTGACCAGACAACTGTTCCGCAAGTACAAGAAGTCTTATTTGTTAATGATGGAGACGGTGTCTTACGTCGATATATTGGCGAGGATGGTTCTCTTATTACAATTTATAGTAATTTAGAAGATACTGAAACACAAAACGCTTCTCTTCCGACACAAATCTCTGAGATAACCGTCAGTCCTGATGAAAACGAAGTGTTTTTTTCACAGCAAACTTTACAGGGAAGTACATTCTACCTTTCAAGTCCGGACGGTACTGAAAAAAAAGAAATATCAGCATCAACACTACGGGGGTGGAATATAGATTGGCAAAATGATGTATTACTTGTATCCCAAAAAGCATCATCGGACTTACCAGGTTCTGCGTATCTAATAAACGCCTCTACAGGTACAAAAACTTTAGTGCTTCAACAGCTAAAAGGACTTTCTGCGGCACTCAGTCCTGACGGTAAAAATATTTTATACAATTACAATGGAGATGGGGGTATTCCTATACTTGCAGTTAAAAATATAAATTCAGGTAAAACAACAATCTTGGATATCGCAGGTTTTACTGAAAAGTGTGTGTGGAGTCCAAATGGAGTTTCTTTTTTTTGTGCCCTTCCGAACGAATTCCCTGAAGGGGAGTATCCGGATGAATGGTACCAAGGACGGGTACTTTTTTCTGATTCGCTGTTTGAAATACGTACCGACACAAAGCAAATTGCTCATATTATTTCGCCACAAGCTGAATACGGAGTGTCTCTTGACATCACCAATATCTCAGTGAACACTGATGGAAATGCACTGTTCTTCATTAATAAAATTGACCAAACGCTCTGGTCGATTACATTACCTGAAGAAGTAGAGGGGGTGGTCGAGGAAGAGAGTGGAGACGAAGAGGGTATCTAGTATACTGAGTAACTATATGGTTAACAATAAACTATTTCTTTTGAATATTGTGATTCTGTTATCACTGTTGCTGATTCCATTATCCACTAATGCATTCACTGATACTACATACACACCACTTGCAGACGGTCTTAAAAATTTGGACACTGCTAATCTGGGTAATTTTTTTAATAGCCTCTTCCAAATTGCTCTAACGATAGGGGCGGTAATTGCTGTTCTTATAATTGCAGTATCAGGTTTAGAATACATGACAACAGAAGCTGCATCAGGGAAAGGATCAAGTAGAGAACGAATACAACAGGCTGTTTTAGGGTTACTTATGTTGCTTAGTGTGTGGTTGTTTTTCAATGAGATAAATCCTGATATTTTGAACTTAGATTTCACGTTGGGAAAAGGGAATATTGCTGAAACCTCTGTTGATTACAGGGATTCTATTACAAACGCCTATCAAACAGAATCGGGGGATGGAATTTGGATTTTGAGAGGCCGCACATGTGAATCCGCACAAGGTGTTGGATGGCGACCAAGTGTAACATCGCAAGTATGTGGTAATTTAAAACCTGAACCCGGGAGGACGCTTAGTGATTATCAATGTTGTATAAATAAGGTCACTTTTCCTGAAGGTGGTGAGCCAGAGTTCTTTCCGGATAGAGAAGCTAGGGCTGCAGATTTGAGTGGTAAATGGTGCTATCGTAGTCTCAATCCTTTTGGTAATGTGTGTTTCGAGACACAAGAAACTTGTCAAAACGCCCTCCCTGAAAGTGCTTCAACGAGCACTTGTTTGAGCTACTAAACTACTCGATTACATAACTGATAACAACCCGTCGGTCGCGACCTTCGCCATGTGACTCAGTACGAATATTAGGCTCATCAGCAAGCGCTGAATGGACTATCATGCGTTCGTAGCCACTCATTGGTGTCATCTCGACATTATATTTTAATAAACGCGCTCTTTCAGCAAGAATTTTAGCTGTTTCTTTTAAATCCTCAATTTTCTTTGTTCGATATCCATTCACATCAATAAGGAATCGCACCCGTTCTTCTTTATTCTCAAAAGCTTTTTTAACAATGTGATTTAGTGCCCGCACAGTGTCTCCACGACTCCCTATAAGATTCGCGCTGTCTTGCGTCTGAATTTGAAATACTGTTTGTTCTTTACTCTCTTCGATAATAACAGAATCAAACTCAACATGAGCTTTATGTAAAAGTTCCTCTATAAAATTCTTAATTGCTTCCTGATTCATAGTCCTTTGTTACACTCGCTTCTTTATTATGCTCTAACCTACGTCGTACAATAAGTTCTTGCCCGATTGCAAAAAGGTTGCTTGTTAGCCAATAGAGCGCAATGGCTGCAGAAATAGTATAAGAAATGACCACAACAATGATAGGCATCACGTACTTCATCTGTAAATGAAAACTGTGCGCAAGATCTTCCTTAAGACTAGGGTTTTCACCTCGTGGTTTAGGTTTTGGAAGTGCATAGTAGCTATGTATAAATTGTGTTCCACCAGCAAGCAGCGCGAGAATGATACTTCTGCCACCCATATCAATAAGTCCTAAAAAATTCATATTTATTGCTGTAGGGTTGGGAACAAATGAATAGAGAAGATCTAGTTGTATGTCTGGTAACCCTCCTTTAAAGAACACCCAATAGAGTCCGAGAATAATAGGAAGTTGAATAAACACCACTAAAATACTCAGAAACGGTCGTACATCATGTTCTCTGTACAATGCCATTATTTTGAGTGTTTGTTTTTGTTTGTCTTCTTTGTATTTTTCTTTAAGCTCTTCTAGTTTTGGAGCCAACTCTTTCATTTTCACCTGCATGTGTGCAACTTTGTGCGCAAGAGGGAATAAAAATATCTTGACGATGACAGTGAGGATAATGACAGCAGCTCCAACATCTGCGTAAGGAACAATATCAATAAGAAAAACCAACCCATTATATAAGGGTGTAAAGATAAAAGTGTTAAAGATGTTTATAATCATTGCAGCATAGTAGCGCACACTGCAGTGCAAGTAAATGAATTAGATAAGAAGACGTTGTAGCTCTTCGCGTATTTCAGAAATAGAAAGATCTTTCACCCCCTTTTTTGCATATACGACAAAGGTTGTATTTTTTGAAAATGTAAGTGGACGTATTGCTTCCCATATCCGTCGCTTAAGTGTGTTGCGAATCACCGCTTTTGAAGAAACTTTTTTTGATACCACCACCGCAGTAAGTGGGGGGCTATTAGTAAGTGTGCGTACTGAGAAGTGGGGTGTGTTGCGAGTCTTTCCATAAGCAACAACATTACGCACCGCGGCGGTAGTTGCACGGTGTTTTTTAGAAAACATACAGTAAGAGTGATCTACTTCTTTTTAACAGCCAGTTGCGCTCGCCCGCGTCGACGTCGCGTAAGAAGGACACGACGTCCTGCTGCTGTTGCTGCTCGTGCAAGAAATCCATGCTTTCGCTGCCGTTTCTTTTTCTTTGGTTGGTATGTACGCTTTGTAGACATAAGAAATATATAGTACGTATAAAACCAAGAAAAGCAATAGGGTGTGGATTATTTTTGTATTGTCCACATTTTATATTTTTTTATTTATGTGATTTCACTATCTTTCGGTCATTATAAGTATTACTACTTAGATTTTTAAAGAGATATATGTCTTTGATAGAGTAAGATGTGAAAAATTCTATTAAATGTTTTTTAGTTATCCTCAGGTTATCAACATATATTTTGATTTTGGCGTAATTTCCAGACTGTGGAAAACTTGTATATAATGGTCTTGCTTTCAAGATATATGTTAAACGATCAAGAACTTTGGCAAAATACACTTGTGTATATAGAGATGAATATCTCTGAAGCAAGTTTCCGTACGTGGTTTAAAGATACAGCAATCATTAAACATGATAACAATGTTGTGTATATAGGAGTGCCTAATAAGATTGTGAAAGATTGGTTATTTGAAAAGCATAATAGTTTTATTCTAAAAACTATTCGTGGATTTGATGATTCAATCAGAGGTATTGAATATACTGTAACAAAAAATGCTGCTAAACGCGCTTCAGGTGAGCAACGTCTTACACAAAACACAAATCAGAACCAACTACTATTACAAGATATGTTTATTGATAAGAGAGATAATCTTAATCCTCGATATACATTCGACACTTTTGTGGTTGGACCATTTAACCAATTAGCGCACGCCGCGGCTCAAGCTGTTGTACAAAACCCAGGTCTTACATACAACCCTTTGTTTATTTATGGTGGTACAGGCCACGGCAAAACACACCTTATTCAATCAATAGGGAATTATCTAAAAAAAACAAACTCTAACCGTAAAGTTTTTTATGTTACATCAGAGAGATTCACTATGGATTTTATAAATGCTGTGAAAATTGGTAAGGGTAATAACTTTAAGGATAAGTATAGGCAATACGATGTGTTGATTATGGATGATATACAATTCATCGCAGACAGAGAACGAACACAAGAAGAATTGTTTCATTTATTTAACGCCTTGTACGACAACAATAAACAAATTATATTTTCATCAGACAAACATCCAAACAGCTTACCTGGTTTAGAAGAACGGCTTAAAGGACGTTTTAGTGCTGGTATGATTGCTGAAATTCCAAATCCTGATATTGAATCGAGGATGGAAATATTACGTGAAAAAGCGCTACAGCACAGTTTTAATATTCCAGAAGAGGTTCTTCAATATATATCTAAAGAAGTACCAGGGAATATTAGGGAGCTAGAAGGTCTTCTTAATACTTTGATTTGTAAAACTCAATTGAAAGGAAAGGAATTAAGCTCTTTAGAGGTACAAAATGTTGTAAAACACACAAGTAAGCCGAATAAAAATATTTCAGTTGCTGAGGTTGTCAAAAAAATATCTGAATATTATGAAGTGGAAGAACAAAATATTTATAAAAAAACTAGAAAGAAAGAAGTTGTTCGTCCACGACAAGTGATTATGTATATCTTGCGTGAAGATTTTGCTATTTCTTACCCAAGTATTGGGGAGAAGATAGGGGGGAGAGATCACACTACTGTAATTCACTCTTGTGAGAAGATAAAAAATGAGATTAAAACAGATTCTGTTCTTGATCAGGAAATTAATCATGTCCGTACACTTATACACAATTAGGTGTTAGTTAGTTGTGTGTAAATGTTGGGATTTGGTGTTGATAACCATGTTAATTATAGAAGGGTTGTCCACAAAAAATCTTAAAATGTTTTTAGATAGTAGTTATTAACACTCTTATTATTTATTTCTCACCTAGTAACCCACAGAGTATATATCTAAAAAACGTTTAATAATTTAGTTATTTATATATTTGTCCACATACACACAGCCCTAATATATAATCGTTGAGGAAAATAAAAAATACGTATGAAATTAGAATGTTTAAAAAAAGACTTTGAAGAGGCTGTGGATATCACATCAAGAGTTGTATCTAACTCAGCAACACTCCCTGTACTTAAGTGTGTAGTATTTGAAGCAAAAGGTAAAAATATAATTGCACGCTCAACAAATTTAGAACTTAGTATTGAAATAAAATTTTCCGCAGATATAAAAACAGAAGGCTCTGTTGCAATTCCTGCTCAAATACTACACTCAACTCTTAAAACATCACCACAACAATCAAAAATATCATTAGAACTTATTGATGGGTCAATAGTATTAATAATAGGTGGTGCACAAACAACAATTAAAACAGTTCCTTTAGATGATTTTCCAACAATTCCTAAACCAGAAACAAAAAAGAAACATATAATACCGAAAGAAAGTCTTATTAACGGTGTAAAAAGTGTTTTATATAGCGCTTCAACCTCATTAATTAAACCAGAGCTCGCTAGTGTATATATATACCATGAAGACGAAAACTTAGTGTTTGTTGCTACTGACTCATTTCGCCTTGCTGAAAAAAAAGTACCTTACAAAACACAAGGAGATCTACCCACTACAATAATGCCTATTAAAAATACTACAGAGCTAGTTCGTATTTTAGAATCACAACAAAACCAAAACCTTGAAGTATTTATTGATGAAAACCAATATTCAATTAAAAGCGACGATTTATATATAACTTCTCGAATTATAGACGGCTCTTTTCCTGATTATAGAAGTATTCTTCCAAAAAAAACAACCACAGAAGTAGTTGTGTTAAAAGAAGATCTTTTAAATACACTTAAAAAAGCTCAAATATTCTCTAATAAATTCGGTCAAATTACACTTCATGTATATCCTCAAAAAAAGACATTTACTATAAGTGCAAGAAACAATGATGTTGGTGAAATATTTGATTCATTAGACGCTGCAATAACAGGTGAGGATTTAGATATAAGTTTTAACCATAAGTATCTTATAGATGTATTCCAGTCAGTCTCTTCAGATAGTGTTTCTCTTTCTTTTGCAGGTTTTGGAAAACCTTTAATTATTAAAGGTGTGAGCGACAACTCGTTTATATATCTAGTTATGCCAATGAATAAATAAATAGGTATGAAAATAATAAACAATCTACTTGAAAGATATGCACACATTCAAGCTCCTAACGCTACAATTAAAAACGCGTTTATAAACGCTGTAGAAGAAACAATAGATTTTATTATAGATAAAAAAGATGTAAAAATACATAACCACACAGCACATATCAATGCACCATCAGTTATTAAGAGTGAGATACGTTTTAACCAACAAGATATTTTAAAGAAAGTAACTAAACAAGTAGGTGACAAAAATGCACTCACAGCAATCTTCTAAGCACAAGTTATTAGTTTATGTTAAAAGTAACTTTTGTTGTATAACTTGAGGTAGTGTCACTTTGCCCAATAACTATAATAGTTTGTTCACCCTTACCGCTTGGGATAATGTTTAGTGTAAACGGTTTTTGATTCGAACTTCCCATAAAAACATCGTTAAAGTAGTAATCTACTGACGTAATAGAGAGTGAATTGTTTGTACCAACTAATATTGGAAGAATTTCTCCCTCTTTATACACACCACCTGTTACTGGTGAAAGTATTTTTATATTTTCTTGTGTGCTTATAGTCTGGTTACCAACAATCGAATCTAAACTTTTCACTAATTGCGGTGTGTTTTCCTGAGCCCATATATCAACTGCATACTCCCACGACTCATACTGAGGGTCCTGGGATGGATTTTCAGGTCCTGGTCCTCTTGGGTCGTTTTTAGAAACCCAATGGAGTATAGAATGAACACTAGAAGTGGTAGTAGACGCAGTTAGGTCTTGCCAAAATCCACGAAGTACTGGTTTTAGAGTTTCTCCACCTTCTTCTGGTGTTGGCGGGTTAAAATTTTTAGGTTCTACCAATAATAGGGCTCTATCCATATATGCACGCCACATTGGAGCGAGAACAAACCCTGCAACCTTTTTAACAATAGGAGAGTTGTCATTATTTCCTCCCCATGTCCCTACTGCAATCGAAGGTGTATAACCCATTATCCATACATCCCTAAAATCATTAGTCGTACCAGTCTTAATTGCGACTTGTTGAGAACCAAACGAAAATGAATTTTCGCCGTACGCTGGTGTACGTGCTTGAACATCTGTAAGAATACTCGAAATTGAGCGAGCTGTTTGTTCTGAAATCACTTGCTCACCCTCATTCTCCTCGTATTCTTCAAGGACCGTTCCAACTGAGTCTTCAACACGTAAAATAGCAGTGTATGGATGCCGTACTCCATCGTTTGCAAATACACCATACGCACTTGTTATTTCTAAAGGTGAGACTTCGCCACCACCAAGCACTAAAGGAAGTCCATAATAATTAACATTTTCTGCAAGACTTTCTATACCAAGTTTTTGAGCTGTTTCAAGCGCTGTATTTACCCCAACCAAATACAGAGCTTTTACAGCGGGAATGTTTATTGATTGAGCGAGCGCATTACGGAATGTTATTGGGCCGCGGAATACAGAATCATAATTTACTGGGGAATAACAACCACCCACGCTACTAAAGTTATTTGGTTCACAGTTTGTCGAGAATTGAGTGGGAACATCAAAGACAACAGTTTCGGGTGTGTATCCTTGCTCGAATGCAGATGCATACACAATTGGTTTGAATGTAGATCCTGGTTGACGATATGCAGTTGTAATATTAAATTTTCCATCTATGTCCTTATCGAAATAGTTGCGCGACCCAACCATGGTAAGTATTTGTCCCGTTTTTGGCTCAATGGCAACAAGGGCTGCATTTTCAGCATTAAAATTTTCTTCATTCGCATATGCAAACTCTGCAACAACCTCTTCTCCAATTTTCTGCAAATCATAATTAAGTGTGGTTATAACCTTCAAACCACTTTCATATACAGCTTCTCGACCGTATTTTTCTTCAAGATACTCTCGCACATAAAAAACAAAGTGTGGAGCTTTAATATTTGTATCACCGTACTGTTCAAAAGTTACAACCTCCATCAATGCACCGTCATACTCCTCTTGAGTGATAAAACCACCTTGCAGCATTTGTGAAAGGACTAAATTTTTTCTTTCTTCTAATAGGTCAGTACGATTTCCGTATGGAGAGTACCGGCTTGGAGCTTGGGGGAGAGCTGCTAGGTATGCTGCTTCCGCAAGCGTGAGTTCGCTAGCAGGTTTTGCATAAAAGTATTGTGAAGCTTCTTCAGCACCGTAAATATTTCCACCGTACGGTACTTCGTTTAAATAAAGTTCCAGAATCTCATCTTTCTCTAAAATCCGTTCAATTTTTAGTGCCAAAATCCACTCCTTCACTTTGCGAGATATTTTTTTTTCATTCGTAAGCAAAGTATTCTTAATTACCTGTTGAGTGATTGTTGAGCCACCTTGTCCGCCAAGAAGAGCTCCGGTTGTTATGTTGTCATACACTGCTTTAAGTGTCCGACCAGGACGAATACCATAGTGATTATAAAATTCTGCATCTTCAATAGCGATGGTTGCGTTCTTTAAATTGCGAGATATGTCCTCAAGCGGGACTACTGTGCGACGAACATCCTCATATAAATCAAAAAGAAGAATTTCTCCGGTACGATCATAGATTTTTGTTGATTGAGTTATTTGCCGTGTAGCAAATCCGTCAAGAGTGGGGATTTCAAGAGTTGCTACCCATAAAAAAATACCACTCACTGCAAAAAGCCCCAATGCAATTGAAGTTATCAAGAGGTTACGAACTATTCGCTTCATTAAAACAAAAGGTACCATGAAACAATGATTTGGTGTAGTATTTAGACCATGTTTCCTAACTTTTTTAACACCGCGGCTGTAAATACAGACGAATCTAAGATAGAAGAATTACTTACTCGAGGGGTAGAAGAAGTTATTCATTATGATTTCATAAAAAAGAAACTCCTTTCTGGTAAACAGTTGCGTATTAAATTAGGAATCGATCCGACAAGCCCCAATCTTCATTTAGGGCGAGCAGTGCCACTGCTTAAGCTCCGAGATTTTCAAAAGCTTGGGCACCAAGTCGTGTTTGTCATTGGTGACGGCACTGGTGTAGTGGGGGATACTTCCGACAAAGAGAGCGAGCGACCGATGCTCACAAAAAAAGACGTACAGGAAAATATGAGTACCTACTTTGAACAGGCTGGAGCAATACTTGATATGAATAAGGTAGAGAAACGCCGCAATTCTGAATGGTTACACAAACTTACCTACGAAGAAATAGGAGACCATGCTGATCAATTTTCTGTCGCTGATTTCATTGCACGCGACAATATCAAAAAGCGTCTTGATGCAGGAAAACGAGTTTCATTACGCGAAATGCTTTACCCACTTATGCAGGGCTACGATAGTGTGGCACTTAAAGCGGATGTAGAACTTGGCGGTACTGACCAGCGTTTTAACCTTCTTGCAGGCAGAGCATTGCAAGAGAGGTTTGGGCAGGAGCGACAAGATGTAATCATGAGCTCATTAATTGAAGGAACTGACGGACGCAAAATGAGCTCAAGTTGGGGCAATACAATCAATCTTACCGAGTCTCCAGCAGATATGTACGCAAAAGTGATGCGTATAAATGATGATATTATACCGACGTATTTCACAAATTTAACTCGACTACCCATGGCCGAGGTTAATGAAATTATAAAAGGTTTAAGTGCGAAAACAGTGAATGTGCGAGACACCAAGATGCGGCTTGCACATGCAATTGTCAGCCTCTTTCACAATGAAAAAGAAGCTGTTACCGCTGAAGAAGTATTTATTTCAACTGTTCAGAAAGGAGATGCGCCAGAAAATGTACAAACCGTCTCAATCAAACAAGGAGACGTTCTTGTAGATGTTCTGCTTGAAGCGAGTATGGTAGCGTCTAAAGCTGACTTCAAGCGCTTGGTTGAAGCTGGAGCTGTAACAAACAAGACAACAAATAAAAAAATAACGAATACAGTAGCAGTCGCTACTACTGGAGTGTACAAAATAGGAAAACACAGATTTTTGAAAATCAAAGCATAAAACGAATGCCTCAATTAATTGAGGCATTC
>DCYW01000039.1:36857-39221 GCA_002331185.1 Patescibacteria group bacterium UBA2100
CCTCAATTAATTGAGGCATTCGTTCATTTTAAACCTAACTAGAGCTGTGATTCGTCGTCTGAGAAGGGAACTTCTGGTGCCTCATTATCATCTTCTTCATCTCCCCAAGAACCTTCTTCATCCTCGTCGTCTTCGCTACCAGTTTCTCTATTGTCTAAAGGTATTTCCTCCTCGCTATCTTCTTCAGTTTCTTCTGAATCATCGAGTGCATCATCAAATGCTTCCGATAAGTCGTTGTTTTCTTCATCCAACATCATAGTGTGTAACAAAAATATTCTACTAATACTTAGTCACTTTTGTACCAAATATAAAACGTTTTTCAATAGGGAATAAGTTGTGGATAAGTCGTGAATACATGTGGAAAGAAAGAGGACAATATACTTAAAAATGAGTATAACGAGTGAATAAAGAGGGGACAATTAGTTATTTTTTGTGGATAGCGCTGTGCGTCAGTGCCACTGCAATAGCGTCATATTCGTCATCTAAACGAATTTTCTGCTCGATATCTATGAGGTTGTGAATCATCGAAGCGATTGCTTTTTTGTCTGCGCGACCACTCCCACCAATAGCGGATTTTATTTGAGGAGGAGTGTATTCAAATGTTTCCAATTTTAGAGATTTACCGATATATAGTAAGACGCCTCGTACCGCTGCAACATCCATTGCTGTTTTTTGATTTGTATTAAAGAAGACATTCTCGAGAGCCAGTTGCTCGGGGGAATATTCTAAAATAAGTTCCTCTATACGCGCACCTACTTTGTATAAACGCTCATGATAGGGAAGTGCAGCATCAGTCTGGAAGCATTCGCTGTACACAAGCGTTTCTTCACCCGTTCCTTTTTCAATAATTGCTATCCCAAGCCGTTCATAGCCTGGATCTATACCAATAATTTTCATATATACATTGTACCTCAATAAAAAATACTGCCATTAGGCAGCATTTGTGTACACGTCTTGAACATCGTCATGCTCATCGAGCGCCTCCATGAGTGCTCCAAGCTTTTCACCGTCTTCATCTGAAATTTCAACGGTACTATTTGCCTCGTACCCGCCTGCAGCGTGCTGTGTGAATGCCCATGCGGCACTTCCTGGGGTTGCGAGTTCATAGCCACCCAGTTTTGAAAGTAGATGGCGAATTTCCGCAGCCGTACGGTTTCGGTTGTCGGTAAGAATATCAATAAGTACTGCAGTTCCGCCTGGGCCATACATTTCATACAAAATAGATTCGAGTGACGCTGTTTCTTCTGAAGACCCTTTGGCGACCGCTCGATCGATGTTGTCTTTTGGCATACTGACACCTTTTGCAGATTCAATTGCTGCTCGCAGTCCAGGTGAAGTGATATCACCATTGGCCTTTTTCGACTCTATAGCTATAAGTTTTGCCATTTTTCCGAACACCTTACTTTTCGCGGCATCAGTAGCAGCCTTTTTGTGTTTTATTTTTGACCATTTATTGTGTCCTGACATAGTGTGATGATTTTACAATATTAAGGGACAGTTTGAAAGAAATTCACACCTTGTACAATTAGCAGGATATAAACAACGCAGCACTATACTGTAAATAAAAAAGCAGCAACAGGAAGTACCATCCCTACTTCCTCTTTTTCACCTTCTCTCTTCTCTCCTCTTTTGATTTACAATGCTGAATTTTAGCGATTAATCGCTAAAAACTACAAATAAAAATTTGATAATAAATTATAGGCTTATAGAAGTGTGCAGTCACTATGCAGTGCTAGTCGTGCGAGGTTAGTGTTATTATCCACCCGCTTTCCACGCATGCATGTCTCGCTGTACCTTGGCGCGCACACGCTTATTTGCTACACCAGGAAAACCAAGTGTCACCATTGTTTCCAAAATATGTAGAAAATTTGCACGTGCTTTCTTCTTTTTAAATATGGTCGTTATGTAGTCAAATCCCCCCTGTTGCATTTGCGTTTCAATACGAATAACCGTAGATGTACTGACTTTAAATAACTGACTAATTTCGTATGCCGAGTATTCATTGAGCAGTGCACCTATAATACCAACTCGTTTCGCGAGCATAATCCGTTCTGTTTTCGAGAGAAGCTCAAAAAGCAATTTCGAATAGCCAGCGGTGTTTGTATTTGCAACAAACAAGTCAGTAAGTTCTTTAAACAACTTTTCTTGCACAGGTTCAGCGACTTTGTTTTTGGAAATATGAACCATGTATAATATATTAGCGATTAATCGCTAATATGTAAAGAAAAGAAGGATCTGGGAGACTATTCTTGGTCAAGTGTATTCTTTGTTTAAAATTTAAATATGAAAGAAAAGCACACCTTGTGCGTCTTTGATACTATACACACCAATGGACGTGGAAAAAGCATTTACACAAGCATATCA
>DCYW01000010.1 GCA_002331185.1 Patescibacteria group bacterium UBA2100
TTATCTTATTTTTCGTTTTAGCCACGCTCTATGTGTGTGTTGCTGTTTAAAATGTTTGCGTAGAATAATCGGAGATACTGAACAACGAAAAAAAAATAAAAAAAAACCGATAACGTCATCTTAAACGAGTCTATCGGTTTTGTTCGTATGCTACAACAACCCTCACAAAAATATGGACATCGAATGTCCATATTTTTGTGATAAATGACCAAGGTTCGACCTTGGTCATTTTTGACACAATAACCCTTCAAGTCGGGCCTTGGTTTCGAGGTATTCACGCTTCTGAAAAATAAAATATGGATGAGCATTCAGTGTGTCTTCCATATCCATATCAGTGCTTTCGCACAGTTTTTACAATTGTATCGAATTTAAAATATTCTGATCTTGCAGTGGAAAAGCTATATGCCCTTCTTTGGGAAGTTAGTTATATACTGCGCACAGTTTTTTTGAGATTGGGTACATTGCTAGTTTTATTACCCAAATCGTATTGTCTTAGGGATTCTATTTCCGTCTCTCGTCGTTTATAGGCACTAGACATAGTCTTCTGGTTCGTTGTTAAAACAAGATTCTTTGCACTTTTTTTTGAAAAACGATAGTATCTTTTTTCATGTATTATATCGTACCTCAGAAGCACTCCTGTGTGTCAGGATATATATGTCTAGGGACACTGTTGAGTTTCCCTTATTTAGGACATCGGATGTTCTCAGTATAGGATGCTTTTAGAGGTGTATTCCCTACCCGCCTATTTTGGTTTGAGTTTGGTTTTGACTTTGATTCTGAGTTTGAGTGGTGGCGCCTTGCCCGCCGCTTTGTGTCCTCTTTTGATGTTCTTCTGAGTTGATCAGTCCACACTTCTTATACTTCTTGCCTGAACCACATGGGCATGGTTCGTTGCGTCCTATTGTATGTGCTTCTGCACTTCTTGCGGCGTGCGCTTTATTATCACCATCTTTCTTTCCAAGTATCGCTGCATTTTCGTGAACCTCTTGCATCTTTTGATTTTCGCGCTGAGCAAACATTTCACCTGAAAGCTGCGGCAAAAGACGAGTAACGTGTTCTTCGTATGAAAATTCGAGATCATTGAACAATCGAAGTCCTTCTTTTTTATACTCTAACAGTGGGTCACGTTGACCGTAGGCACGAAGATTCACACTACTTCGAAGGTAGTCCATTGTTTCAAGATGTTCTACCCAGAGCATGTCGAGTGTTTGTAGAAAAACTCGCTGTAATGCCACATAGAACGCTTCTTCACCTATTTCTTTTTTCTTGTCTGCTATTACTTGTATATTCTTTTTGTCAGTACCAATCATAGTCTCAAGTTCTGCATCGAGCGCCTCATTACCACCGAGTAAGATGTTGTTTCTTCGTTTGTAGAGGCCTGTCCGTTGGAGATTCAATACATCATCGTATGCAAGCACTTGCTTACGAGAGTCGAAGTGGAATCCTTCAATTTTCTTTTGCGCAGTTTCAAGGGAACGAGTAATAATTTTGTTTTGGATTGGTTCATCTTCTGGAATACCAAAACGCCCCATCATTCCTTTAATAGTATCGCTCGCAAACACGCGCATGAGTGTGTCTTCAAGAGATACGAAGAACTGTGTTTCTCCTGGATCTCCTTGGCGACCAGAGCGACCACGCAACTGATTATCAATTCGACGTGCTTCATGACGTTCAGTACCAAGTACAAAAAGCCCGCCAATGTCTCGTATGTCTTGCTGTTGTTCTGGTGTCGCATTTTCCCCACCAAGTTTGATGTCTACACCGCGACCTGCCATGTTTGTTGAAACGGTTACTGCACCTTTGTGCCCAGCGTCAGCAATAATACTTCCCTCTCGTGCGTGATTCTTAGCATTCAACATTTCGTGAGGAATGCCTTCTTGCTTTAAATAAGCGCCTAAAAGCTCGTTTTTTTCGACTGAAACAGTACCAATAAGTACTGGTTGCCCCTTTTCATTGAGTTCTTTTACCTTACGTGCAATTGCCTTGAACTTTCCACTTTCGGTTTGAAAGATGAAGTCATCGTGGTCGATTCGTTTTATTTGTTGGTTGGTTGGAACTTCAACGGTGTTAAGTCCGTATACTTTAAAGAATTCTTCTGAGCTCGTCACCGCCGTTCCTGTCATGCCGGCTAGCTTTTTATAATTACGGAAATAGTTTTGATACGTAATAGATGCAAAAGTACGTGATTCTTGCTGTACTTCTACATTTTCTTTTGCTTCCATCGCTTGGTGTAGCCCTTCGCTCCACCTGCGGCCTGGTTGCATACGTCCGGTGAATTCGTCAACTATAATGACTTCACCATTGTTTACCACGTAGTCTTTATCTCGTTCAAAAAGTGCTCGTGCACGTACCGCAGTCTCGAGGTGATGCACGTACTTGATTCCTTTGTCAGTATAAATATTCTCTACCCCAAGTATGTTCTCGGCTTTTTCAATCCCCTCATTGGTAAGTTGTATAGCCTTGAGCTTCTCGTCAACTGTATAGTCAGTATCACGCACCATAGTGTGCGCGATTTGCGCAAACTGCCCATAGAGTTTTTCGGCGTCGGACGCGGGTGCTGAGATAATCAATGGAGTACGAGCCTCGTCAATAAGAATGGAGTCAATTTCGTCAACAATAGCAAAGTTATATCCACCATTGTCAGGAGTACGTTGTCGTAATTCTTCTTTATTATATGAAATATTGTCACGTAGATAGTCGAAGCCAAACTCGTTGTTTGTTCCATAGGTAATATCAGCACCATATGCTTCTTTACGAGTACACACTGTAAGGAAGTCTTCTACAACTTCTGATCCACCTTTTTCATCTCGTTCCTTATCGGCTTCCAAAAGTTGTCCTTTAGGCACATGCGTCTCGTCATATAGATACGATGCCTCGTGATTAATGATTCCCGTACTGAAACCCAAGAATGCATATACTTGCCCCATCCAAACAGCATCACGACGTGAAAGGTAATCGTTTACGGTTACCACATGCACGCCTTTCCCTGTAAGCGCGTTGAGATACGCAGGGAGCGTTGCAACGAGAGTTTTACCTTCACCAGTACGCATTTCAGCGATATCACCGTTATGTAATACGGCACCACCAATAATCTGTACATCGTAGTGCCGTTGGCCTAAGGTACGCTTTGATGCCTCGCGAACAGTGGCGAACGCCTCTGCCATTATTTCTTCAAGTGTCTCTCCCCTTTCTAAACGAGACTTAAACTCAGATGTTTTTTTACGAAGCGCTTCGTCTGATAGTGCAATGTATTCATCCTCAAGTGCATTAACACGCGTAACAATACGAGACGCTTTTTTCAAAGCTCCTGCATTTTCGTCACCAAGTAATTTTTTTATTCCTTCAAACATTTTCTATTTCGGTCGTATCGTGCGCAAATACTGAAGGAGCAGTATACCATTTAGAAGATACGAGAGCACGAAAATGAAAAGGACCTACGCGTTAGCGTAGGTCCTTTTCATTTTATTAACCACACTACCAAGAGTATTCTTTTTTATTGAGATAGTGTACTGAGTTCTTCAAGTGCTTGGTCTGCAATAGCTGTAAATTCTGGATATGTTTTTCTTATATACAGAATCTCATTGCGTGCCCGATTTATATCACCTCGTGCAACATATATTCTTACCAGTGAAAAGAGTCTTTCTGTATCATTCTTCTCGATACTGTTATGTGCTATAAATGCTTGTGACCACATATC
>DCYW01000023.1 GCA_002331185.1 Patescibacteria group bacterium UBA2100
ACAGTCTGGGCACCTGCATTCGTGTATAGTAATGATACTTCCTGACTGCTTCCCGAGGCAACGTACCCGGACGCTGGTACATATTGGTCTATGGTGCCGTCAGCACCCGTATCGATTTGATAGCGTATATTATAATTTTGCGGGTCAGTGGCACTCACAATTATAGATGGTGCTGCGGTACCTATAACACACGTTGGTGATTGAATATCCAAAGTAGGAACTGTTGGATTTGGGCTGAGGTTTATCGGAGAAATAAGAGGAATGTAACCGCCACCGCCACCCATAGCAAGAGCTCGTTCGGGAATGATAGTAAGGCCTGAAAATGATGAGTTCGAAAGCCCGCCGAAACTAATGAGTAGTGCTGCTGCTATAATAGCTAGTGCGTATACGAGTGTATTTTTGATAGAGATTGAATTGGATTTCATAGCAATGTTTAGTATATCACTTGATGAAATACTATTTTGGCACATGCAGGCATTTTTTGGGGACAGAAACATTAAAGACGATTCCTCTGGCTTCGTGCAACGACTGTAAAGAGCAGTGGTGACAAAACAAGTACCAAAAACGCTACGAACCAATCTCCCCAACGAGTATATGGCGTGATCGTATTCCTTTGAGATACAGTGTCAAATAATACGTCAGTATTGTTACTATTTAAAAATGACTGAATTACCCCCTGGTTTGTAATAACATATGAAGGCGCAACATTGCCAGCTTGAATGAAAAATCGATCGTTTGCAACAGCATGAATGCGCGCCATTTTTAGAGTTTGATGTCGAATAAGAAACGGACTCGTAAGAGGTCCATGTGATGCCGCATTTGCAAGAATTTTTTGATCTTTAGCAAGTGATCGATAAAATACTGGGGAAATAATTTCCGAACATTGCAAAACCCCTACTTCATTTTCCTTAAACACAACTTCTCTCTCTGGTACTTTTGTATACCCATGCTCTTTATAGGTATTCGTGAGCCATGTATCTATGCGAGGAAAAATCGAAACTAAGTTTATAAAATATGGTTTGTATTCACCCACAGGAACCAGAAACTCTTTGTTTCGTATCTCTACAATACCTGTTCTGACACGCACGTACCACACAGATGATATGAGTTCGTTTGCAAGATTGCTATTATTGCCTGGATTCAGAAATAATGTATTCGAATTTGGTGCGAGTTTTTCAAATAATATTCTTATTCGTTCTTGTGGTATCTGATTCAAAACAGCAGATGCTTCTGGAAAAATTACAATGTCCAGACGAGTATCTTCATCTATTTTTCTCTCAAGTGATTCAAATGTATCAAGTGCGCGACTTTTTGATTCTTCATTTGTCAGCTTTTGTAATTTTGATACATACGCAGTATGCACAAGTGCTACATTTTTCTTCTCCTCTAGTGATTCAGAGGACGAGAGTCCATACCCGAGTATGGCAGCGAACAACAATAAACCAGCGATCGTCACAATACTTTTACCGTCATAGTGTTTAGGATCTTTACGAGAAATAAACATATAATACAGTGCAGCAACAGTAAATATCGCCACAAAACTAAGTAAATATATTCCACCAATCGCCGACAAAGAACGAATAATCGGTATTTCTGCTAGACCATACCCTAAGAAACCAAATGTCCAATGTGGACCAATAACCCCCTGCTCTCCCGCCCACACAATTGATACTGAAAATGCTGCTACATATTCAAAAATAACCCATACTGCAGAAACTATAAACGCTGTACCTTTTGTATACCGAACAAGCAACAATCGTGTTACAACCGCTCTTGCTACCATGGTAAGAGCAAGTGAACATGCAGTAAGCAACCAAAAAAAGAGGATGAGAGCGAAAGAAATTCGCCAATCAGCAACACCAATCCATTCTAATGGATACACCCCCCACACCCATAAATAGGCAATGCTAAAAAACCCAACACCAAATAAAAAAGAACCTTTACTTATTTCTCGATAAGAACGTTCTGTACTGACTAAATAAACAAAGGGAATGAGAGCAATCAAAAGTAAAAAAGTATACGGCAGAACTGTCGTAAGCCCAACAAAAGCGCCAGAAAGTACTAACACTAGTGGATGAAGCATCAATGGAAAATATGTATTGTATACGTCACGCATATCTCGTCACGTAAGTATACCAAACTAAAAAGTGGTTGCAGTACGTTCTCCCTCTTTCAGTTAACAAATGCCTTACTGAGCCTGTTGTTCATCTTCTTGCTTGACTTGTTGCCGTTCGAGAGCTAATTCCATTTCTAATTGTTTAATGCGTTCTGAGTGCTCCTTATTTTCTTGGATACAAATATCAAGCGCCTTATGTCCCTTCCCTACCTGTATTCTCTTTTTCAACCATGCTGGCGCAATACGAATGACGCCAAAAAGAAAGCCAAGTGCAAACGAAATAAATACGACGACTGCAGTTGAAACAGATATATTCCAGAAAAATGCATTTATAGGTATTGCATTTGCGTTAGTTACCGCAAACCAGATAATTGCAAAAATTATAGTACCACTTGTTATTGCACGCATAATGCTTTCTATTTTTAATTTGAGCTGTCAGTTCCTTCAGTAACAACTCGCTTATAATTTAAGGTGTTCCCACGTTCTAAGTAATTAATGGTGAGCTCATTTTCATTTATATTCCACACCACATAATTGTATTCCTCACCGTTAACCATAATGCGTAAACGTAACCCAGAATCTTCATATGCTTCATTCTGCGATAACTCCCATGAACCTTCCCCCAATTCTTCACCGTCATATATATCTATAGTTGTACCATTTTCGTTGAAGATAACGACTGATTTATCATCATCGATACTTTGCCAAGTGCCTACCATTTGTGCTGCCACATCCAACATGTCTCGCTGTGTGGATTGTGTTTGATCTACACTGCCGACTGTATAGTACCAGGAAGCTCCACCAAGAGCTATAAGTATTAGTACAATTGATATTATTTTATTCATAGTACTATTTCCTATTACTATCCCTCTATTATTGTATATAATCACCCTTCAGACCATACAGCAAGTTCATTTCC
>DCYW01000008.1 GCA_002331185.1 Patescibacteria group bacterium UBA2100
TTAAACGAATGTAATTAAGTTCGTCATGAGTTTTTGTAAATGCACAAAACCTTCTATAGCAAGTTTTCTCCTTCACTCTTTGCTACTATTTCATACGAACAAAATTATACTAACACCTCCTATTACTCTCCTGTATTTGTAGCAAGTGCATTGTATAACCAACCAAAAGCCCAGAGAATCACAAAGCTCAAAACTGCCGCTTCAATCATCCCCCCAATAATACCACCTATAGAAAGCGAGAAGAGTACATGCCACTCTTGCATATTTTCCACTGCTTTCGTATATATTCCTAGGTTACCAAGTACGCCAAGTATCAGCATTCCCAATGCAGATAAAATTGCTCCAGCGTATCCAAGAGCGAGTGCGTTTAATTTTTTCATACCATTTTTATTAATTATTAATTACATTACTATTGCAAATCTTTTTTCTTCACTTCAAATTCGTCTTTGTCTATCTCCCCTTTTGCATAACGTTCTTTCAGAATATCCAACCCATTATTTGAAGATTCCGACTTGATAGTATTGTTCACAGTATATCTGACCAATACAATAATACCAACGACTACAAGGACCCAAAAGAGGATCATGAAAATACCTCCACCGAATCCACTCATTTCATATCCTGTCATAGAGTTTTTATTAAAGCTATTAATTCCGGAACCGAAAGTACCCATACCCATCATACGCCCCATCATCATAGATCCAGGCCCGGGATTTTCGTCCATCAATTCGACCACACGATTAATTTCACTCTCCGTAAGATTTCCTGCCATAAGCTTGGTCATGAGACTCTCCATTTCCTCATGTAGTTCATCTCCGAGAGCTTGATCCTCAATTTGTTGCATCATAATAAATCCTCGTTCCTGAGCATTTATTCCATTTCCGGTGTGTGCATTCGCGAGAAACGGTGTGGAAATAGCGACAAAAAGTAATACTAAAAAAAGTTTTTTCATATTGTTACTTTAGTTATTATAGATAGTAGCATTAATAATTTGTTGTCAAACTCTCAACAAGAACAGTTTGACCTCTATACCCTACAGGGGTATTATACTCCAGTATGGAGGAAAAAATCAAGAACCAACTCACGCGCAGACTTAAAGTAATTGAAGGGCAAGTGAAAGGTATTCAAAAAATGGTTGAAAAAGAAGAGTACTGTGTTGATATTATTACCCAAACGTCTGCTGTTCGTCAGGCGCTTTCTTCGACTGAAGATGTTATGCTTAATAATCACTTATCGACACACGTAGTTGAACAGATGAAAAGTGGTGGGCATAAACGTGCAATAGCGGAAATTCTCTCAGTATATAAATTATCAAAGAAAAAATAATAAAGGTGACAGCAACACAATAATGTACAGAGGACATCACGCGTATGCAATGATGGAAGGGTACAAAATTAACCCAAGAGACATTTTATGTTATTTTGAATATACTTTTATAAATATATGAATGGTTTTTTTCACAAAAGTGCGATGGCGTTGATTCTTATTGGAGGTATTATACTCTTCTATCTCGCTAGTGTTTGGTTTCTGCGTGGTAATATTATTATGACCATCGGTATGGTTGCTATGGGCATGACTGCATTAGCAAACTTCTATCTTCATAAAAAAGCAATGGTAAAAAAATAATTATATAAAAAATCTGCAAGTATGAATCAAAAAATATTCAAAATCTGGCTCGTGTTCTCGGCATTTGTACTTTTATCGGTTATAGCTATTGCGGCCTTTAGCTTTATGACCTCTACTGAGTTTATACCTGGATACTCACTTGCATTTATTGCAGGACTTTCGATGATAGTGCTGCCATGTACCTTTCCGCTCGTCTTTATCATCGTCCCTCTAGCGCTTTCTCGAGAAAAAGGGAAAGGGCTTATGATGGCGCTCTTGTTTGGGCTTGGTCTTATTGTCACATTCACTATATATGGAGTTGTTCTCGGATGGCTAGGTGGATTTGTAGCGTTGTACAAAATTGTCAGCGCGATGCTCTTACTTGGTGGAGTCGCCGCTTTATTTTTCGGAATCTCAGAACTTGGTCTTGTCAAGTTTAAGCTTCCTTTTAAACAAACAATTTTGCCTCAGTCTCTGCAAAGAAAGAATGACTATGTACGAAGTTTCTTTCTAGGATTTTTCTTAGGTAACGCAGGTGTTGGATGTCCAAACCCAGCATTTTATATTCTTTTTGGATACGTGGCCACAGTAGGTATTCCTGAGGTAGGAGCTTCGCTAGGTGCGGTACACGGGCTTGGTAGAGTTGTACCACTTCTTTTCTTGGTAGTTTTGGCGATTCTGGGAGTCAATGCTATGAGCAAAGTCAGTGAGTATCAAGAAAGAGTAAAACGCTGGGTTTCATGGGCGCTAGTCGCTCTTGGTGCATTTATTTTCAATTATGGAATGTTTGGCATGGCATGGTTTGAAGATTCCATTATTCATCAGAGTTGGAATAGAGCGCTTGAACTTGCATTTCCAAGAATTGCAGAATCGAGCGCTATTGAATCTTCATTAAGTATTCCACCTGGCGAAGGAGGTATAATTCCCTGGATTGTGTTTGGTGGTATTATTGGCATAATTATTCTCTGGGATGCGATGCGTTCCCGTTCCAAGAATAAAAAAGAAATATGAAAATAGTGATTCTGGCAGTGGTATATTTTCTGCTCCCAACAACAGTGGCATTTGCGGACAAAATCGAGGGTGATGCGACCTTGCTTGAGACTGATTGGGTAGGACCTGTAATTGCAATCTTGGTTATTTTTGTCGCAACGTTGATTGCAAAGAGGATAAAAGGAAGTCGATAATTAATAATACATTAAAATACAAAAATCATGATAAAAGTAACACTTGTTCGACCAGATGGATGTGCACATTGTAAAGCAGTTAAAGCGACACTTGAAGAAATGAAGGTAGACTATCCAGAGATTACAGTCGAGGAAATTGATATGGTCACACCTCAGGGACAGGAATTGGTGCAAAAGCACCACATCCTTTCAAGCCCTGGAATTTTGGTTAATGATGAATTCTTTCTTTTTGGAGGTGCAACAAAAGAACAATTTAGGAAAAAATTTGAAGAATTAAAGCAGGGATAAGAGAGAGGAGGCACATTACGGTGCCGAGAAAATCATGAAGATTATTCGTGCGCATAATAAACAGTAATGTAGGTGTAAGGAACGTTAAGGCTGGCGTTGCTGGTATTTAAAGATCACTGAGCAGACTGGGGAAAGTGTCAATTGATACTAGTGCTATTTTTGTTACAATGAGCAAACATTCTTTATCCTATGGCACTGGTTTTTAAAAACAAAACGGCATTACTGAATTAACTATGAACGAAATGAAACAAAAAATAAACAACTTTATGATTCCTATCGCAATTCTAATTGCGGGTGGATTGGTGGCAGGTGCTATATTTTTTGGCGGTAGAGGAGCATCAAATGTAGCTTCAAATACTACGCCAACGCAAGCAATACCTCAACCAACTGGATCAACTGAGAACATCAATCCCATAACAAGTGCAGACCATGTGCGAGGCAACCCTGATGCTCCGGTAAAAATCGTCGAGTACTCTGACTTTGAGTGTCCATTCTGTAAACGATTCCATCTCACAATGAAGCAGGTAATGGATGAATACGGTGATGATGGACAAGTAGCGTGGGTATATAGACAATTTCCACTAGACCAACTCCATCCTGTAAAAGCACGTCTTGAAGCGGCTACTTCAGAATGTGTTGCCGAACTTGGAGGTAATGATGCATTTTGGAAGTTTTCGGATAGATTTTTTGAGCTCACCCCCTCAAACAACCAAACGGATGTAGATGTTGTGTTACCTCAAATTATAGCTGAACTCGGTCTTTCTCAATCAGCAATTGATGCATGTGTTTCCAGTGGTAAATACGATCAACACATCCAAGACGATGTTGATAATGCAGTAGCAACAGGCGGCCGTGGTACACCGTGGAGTATCGTTATGAGTGCAAATGGAGAAACATTTCCACTTTCAGGAGCACAACCATACCAATCAGTAAAGCAGCTCATTGACGTAGCTCTGAAAGCACAGTAATTCCTATGATTCAAAATGTTTTGAAAAAAGTATTTTCAAATCCAATATATATCGTACTCGCAGTGACAGTTACAATTTCTGTATTTGCATTTGCAGTATGGCTTCCACACGGAAAATTAATCTCCACGATTATCACATCTCCTTCAGTAAGTTTCATAGAAGCAGTCGGCATCATGTTCGGATTATTCCTGTCAATCGGTACAAATTTTACGGCCGTGTCTGCTTCTTATACCATTGCTATTGCACTATTGTTCGGTATAAATATCGCGTTACTTACATATTACATTTCGCAAAGAAAGGGTTCGTTCCCCAGTAGAGGCGGAGCCTTCGGGGTAGGAGGTCTGGTTAGCGGCGTCTTTGGTATTGGGTGTGCTGCCTGTGGCACATTCATTCTCACATCCGTGTTGGCACTTGTAGGCGCTGGTAGCATTATCACTTTCCTTCCTCTTGGAGGAGAAGAGTTGGGATTGATTGGAGTTGCCTTAATAGGATACGCGACTTACTGGACAGCCAAAAAGATAGACGAGCCAGTAGTATGCAAATAAAAACTAATTACTAACAAACATGAATAATAATACACAAATAACAATAGCATCATCAATTATTGCCATTGGACTTATCGCCGCTGCACTCTTGTTCACCCTTGGAGGTGGGCCACGTACTAAGACATTCAACATCGTTATGGAAAATAATAGATACAACCCCTCTGAGATTGTTGCTTCAGTTGGAGATAGAGTCATTATTAATTTTGAGAATCGCGACTTGGTAGATCACGGGGTTGCGTTACCACAGTTCAATGCGACGGTTCCTGGTGGGCATGTGCCAGCAGGGGGAACTGCACGTATGGAATTTATTGCAGACAGACCAATTGATACTGATGCTGCCGTTTGCGGTGGTCCAAATCCAAGCGATAAAACAGATGAGCATGGTGAAGAGCTTATCGTTAGAGTTATATAATCATGAAAAAAATATTCTTTGCAGTATTAGCTATAGGTATCGGTATAGTAACAATCTATTTCATAGGTAATTCCAACCTATTGGCAAATATCTTAAATAAAAATGAACGGTTTGTTATCAGCGCTCAAAGCAATACAGATGAAATTGTCATTGATCGAGTGGTTATGGATAAACCAGGATTTATAGTCATTCGTGAAGTAATAAATGATCGGCCAGGTCAAATTACAGAAATTAGTGATTTCCTAGAAAGTGGTGTTAGTACAAATGTCACCATTAGCCTTCGTAGCGCACAAGAAGTAGAAGCAATCGACATTAGCGGCGGCTTTCCTGTACTCAAGAATCTAGTTGCCATTGTTTATACAGATGATGGTGATAAGGGATTTAATCCCCTTACAGATAGTGTTGCTTATTACAAAGGTGATGTTTTAGCACGATATGTAAATACAGGAGAAATAGCATCAGAATCGACCGTGGTTCCAAACACGAAAGCTAATTCAGAGGATCCTATCGCTGCTGAAATTATCTACACAGATGAAGGTTTCTCGCCCAATACAGTAGAAATAAAGAAGGGAGACACTGTTGCATTTATAAACGAAAGTAGTGGTCCGATGTGGGTTGCTTCTAATGTACATCCAGCACATACTATTTTGCCAACCTTTGATCAATTCGGCACGTCAGCTTTTGGTGAAAGGTATACGTATACCTTTCAACAATCTGGGGAGTGGGAGTATCACGATCACGTCAACGCAAGTAAAATAGGTCTAATAATAGTTCGTTAATACATCATATATGTTACTAGGAATTAAAAGCAAAAGAATAATATTTTATCGACACGCAGCCATTGCACTTATCGCAAGTTCATTGGTCTACTTAGTATGGTTCCTTAATTCAACCTGGAGTCCTGATATGCGACTGTGGAAAGCATTCGGTGGCGGATCATTCTTTCTTTTATGGTTTGCTGTATTTATTGGGCCACTTGCACGAATATTTCCAGTTTTTAATCGAATCCTGTCATTCCGACGTGAAGCAGGGGTATGGTTTTTCTTGATAGCACTTGTTCATGGATACCTTATCCTTGATGGATGGGTAAGATGGAACGTATGGGAATTTTTCGGATACCAATATGTGGCAGAGCTAGAGACGTATTTACGAGTAGAATCAGGTTTTGGTTTAGCTAACTTCACTGGTCTTATAGCTCTCATCTTTGCACTAACATTAGCAGCAACTTCGTTTGATCGAGCGGTAAATTTTTTTGGTGTAGCATCTTGGAAATGGCTTCACATGTTTGCCTACGTCGTATTCTACCTTGCCGTTATTCATGTTGTATATTTCGCATTTATTCATTACACACCATCGTTGCAACGCGTAATTATGGGTTCCCCAACGAATTACCCCGTAAATCCATTAAAATATTACTACCTCGGAGCACTTATTTCTGTGTTCGTTGCTCAGGTGTGGGCATTCATTAAAACAGTGCGGCAACAGAAAAAGTCTGATTGGTATTAATCTACAGGGTATGAAAATAATAAGAACTCAAATTAGATCGCAAAAGAAAGTAGCTGAAAATACTCTAGAGATACAGTTTGTACGTCCCAAGGATTTTGAATTCGTAGCAGGCCAATATATTCAAATCGCCTTAGATCGTTTAAGTTACCCTGATCCCAAAGGACCTTCTCGAACATTTTCAATTTGTTCTTCCCCGTTCGAAAAAGATGCTGTAACAATTATTTTTCGTGATACTGGCAGTGGATATAAAAAAACGTTATCTGAATTAGATGTAGGGTCTGAGGTTACACTTGAAGGACCATTTGGACATTTTGTTTTACCTAAATCTGCAAATCTTAAACATGTATTCGTGGCTGGCGGTATTGGAGTATCTCCTTTTGTAAGTATGATTAAATCAACGCTTACAGAGGGATTGGATTCGTCTATAGACTTATTGTATGCAAATAGAAATCAAGAAAGTGCGGCGTATTTAGAAAACCTAAAAAATATGAGTTCGAATTCATATACTTTTTCCCTCGATTTAATTTTCGGACGTCTTGGAGCAAATGACATCCAAAAATATGTAAAAGATTCGAGTAATACACTGTGGTGGGTGGTGGGTCCTCCTGGAATGGTGGCTGAAGTAAAACATATACTCGCATCCTTACAGATCCCAGATGCAAAAATACGCTTTGAAGAATTTGTTGGATATTAAAGTGAATCCATGCTTTTAAAAATCTACAAGTACTTAAGATAGCTCGTTATACTATTGAGTATACGAGCACATTCTCACCACAAGCTGCTCAGATATCTCCACGAATACGATATACTTATCTCAATACTGTCACGTTTATACCAAAGAAAAAATCTTCCATTCTCTCTGCCCTTACGCTTAACGACGTAGTGTTCTGGGGTTCCGGTGTTTTTGTCGGAGTTATATTTGCTTTATACATCACTCAAAATATTGATGGCGGTACTGCTATTCACGTTGGGTTAGTCTTTGGCTTATACAGAGCTATTCGTGCACTTGCCGCTATTCCTGTCGGACAATACTTAGATGCCCGAAAGGGGAACATTGACGAGTACTATACCCTCCTCTCTGCTGGTTTACTGGTTGGATTTACGTATCTAGCGCTTTTTTTGCAACTGACCTCTGGCATATATATGTAGGCACGAGTGCAATAGGAATTGGTCATGCGCTCGATATATCAGCATGGAGAATTTTGTTCTATGGTAATATGCCTGAAAAAAAATGAAGGTGAGGTTATGGGGATATACGAAACAGTCATGCAGGTAGTATACGGGCTTGCTATTATTGTTGCAGGATTTGTTGGGGAAATATTTGGATTTGAATGGACTCTTTTCTTTGCCGAAATCTTTACGATATTAAGCAGTATTGTTTTGCTCACAGTGCACAGAAAGATAAAACGAATGTAGCCACAGAGAGCTCAGCTAAGGCAAAGCGAACATCTCAATTAACTGAGATGTTCGCTTTTTAGTCCTGGAGCTATTATGCACTGTTTCTGAATATAATGATGCATCATTATATTCAGAAACATAACACGAGGCATCGACAACATAGTATACTTATCTCATGCAATCACAGGACGAGCTCACACAGCATTTTCGCCTCATAAAGACGCAGAAAGCAGCTCTCGAGAAACTCGGAATTCATACTGTGCAAGACCTACTCTTTCACTTCCCAAGCCGCTATGAAGATGTTGGTGCAGCTCACCGTATTATTGACATAATACCCAACGAGACAGTCACTGTGTACGGCGAACTTATGGATATGGAAAAGAAACTCGCATGGAAAACAAAGCGCTACATGGTGGAAGGGACTCTTTCTGATGCGACTGGCAGCATTGGCTTAAAATGGTTTAACCAGCCATATGCTGCCAAAATGTTTGAGCATGCAAAGTTTGTAAAAGTAACTGGTAAACCAACTGGCACTGGAAAATTGTATTTTGCAAACCCAACAGTTGAAGCAATGCCTAACCTCCCTGCCGTATTTGATAATGAAACACTCAATAATGAGTTATTTCCTGTCTATCCAGAGAGTCGTGGAGTGAGCAGTCGATGGATATATCACGCCGTTCATAAAATACTTGAATCAGGCGTACACGAACATATTTCTGATGTAATACCTGAAGAAATACTGGACAAATACAAGCTCCCGACTCTCGCATCTGCTCTTGTGTGGATACACACTCCCCAAAACAATCGTGATGCACGTGCAGCGCGTAAACGATTTTCGTTTGAAGAAGTTTTTCTTATTCAAGTGGCACACCAAAAAAATCGCCATGATACACAAGAGTTAAAAGCTCCACACGTAATCGCAAATGAAAATGCACTTGAAAGCTATCTTGAGGCACTGCCATATACACCAACTAACGCACAGAAAAAATCTATAAAGGACATAATGGAAGACTTCAAGAAGTCATATCCTATGTCACGCCTTCTTGAAGGAGATGTGGGGTCAGGTAAAACAACCGTTGCTGCAGCAACTATGTACGCAATAGCTTGTGGGGCAATCGAAGAGAAAAAGTATGCAAAACCGCAAGTTGCTTATATGGTCCCTACTGAAATTCTAGCAAAACAGCAATTCGCTGGTCTTATTGAAGCCTTCGAACACCTGTCTGCACAGACAGGTTCACCTATTCCCATAGGGCTCATTACCGGTAGTGGATGTCAAAAGTTTCCATCAAAAGTGAATCCAAGGGAAGCAACCAAAATATCTCGTGCACAACTTTCAAAATGGGTAGCAAACGGAGAAATACCAATTGTTGTCGGTACTCATGCACTCATACAAAAAACGGTACAATTTGAAAACCTTGCCTACGTTGTCATTGACGAGCAACATCGCTTCGGGACACAGCAAAGAAAGAAACTTGCTCAAAAAGACGGGTCTGCGCCGCACCTGCTCTCAATGACTGCAACTCCGATTCCACGTACACTCTCACTTACAATCTATGGAGATCTCGATCTCTCTGTTCTTGATGAACGTCCAAAAGGTCGCAAGACTATTACAACAAAAGTGGTACCTCCAAGTAAACGAGAAGATGTATATACAGGCGTTCGGAGTGAACTAATGAGTGGGCGACAAATGTATGTTATTTGTCCTCGTATTGAGGAGCCAGATCCTGACAAAGCATTAGCTCTACGGGTTAAGTCAGTCCGTGCTGAAGCAAAACGGTTGCAAGCAGGGCCATTCAAAGAATATAAGGTGGGTATTCTTCACGGGAAAATGACACCAAAAGAAAAGGATGAGGTTATGCAGGCGTTTGAAGCTGGCGATATTGATGTGCTAGTCGCTACCTCTGTCGTAGAAGTTGGAGTAAATGTACCTAACGCAACACTGATTATCATCGAAGGCGCCGAACGATTTGGTCTATCGCAACTTCATCAATTACGTGGGCGCGTGCAACGCTCCAATTACCAACCCTACTGTTACTTATTTACCGATAGCACGACGCAAACATCTATCACCCGTCTACGAACACTTGAAAAGGCATCGGATGGATTTCTATTGGCAGAAGAAGATCTTAAGCTACGTGGTTCAGGACAACTTGCAGGCACACAACAATGGGGTGTTTCTGACTTGGGTATGGAAGCACTACAGAACATTAAAATGGTTGAAGCTGCGCGCAATGAAGCCACTCATCTTATAGAAAGTGATCCGTCACTCAAAAAAAATTCAAGCATTGCAGAGCGTGTCTTGCAATACGCGCAAGATCTCCATATGGAATGAGTAGACGTCATCACATCTTGTTTTCAGAAAGTCGCATCACTAATTTTATTTTACAACGATTAATTGACTATTAAACGGTATATTTACTAATGGAGTACGTGTACCTACTTTTGTACGTATCGTATATGTACCTGAAGCTGTATACGCATGAGTGAATAATCTTTGAAACGGGAATCCTTCACAGTTTTCAAAACCACTGTCATATAATTCTGGCTGTGTACCATCTCCCCAATCAATCAAATAAGACGTACACGCCTCACTATATCCAGTCAAGGTCACTTCCACAGCAAGTGGCGCTGTACCGGATGTTGGCTCTATCTTCAACGATGTATCCGCTCCTATAGCATTGTCGACAAGCACATTCCATTTGCCTATTACTGGAAGCTGCGAAAGTCGCGTATTGCCAGTTTTGAACTCAACTGTATATGTTCCAGCGTTGTTGTATGTATGTGTTAATGATTGTGTGCCCGTATCTTGTGCACAGCGAGTAAAACGAGACGGCTCAAATCTATCTATCGTGCCGTCTCCCCAATCTGCTTCATATGCAGTACAGGTAGAACTACGTACAGGAAATGTAATGCTTGTAGTAAACGGTACTGAACCTGTAGGTGGACTCAGTGTCACGCCGGTTGGAATAGTACTACCAACTGATACAGAGGTTTGACCTACAACTGCAACTTTTGAAAGTGGTCCTTGTCCAGCACGTAATACAACCTGATATAAACCAGGACGAACATACGTATGTGTCGCTCGTTTATGCGCAATATCATTTATACACGGCGCATTGCCCGCATCAAAAAAAAGTGGTTGAGTTCCATCTCCCCAATCTAAATAATATGATGAGCATGACGAACCATTTAATGAAAATGTTGCAGTGACCTGCACTGGCAGAGGTCCAACCTCTGGTGTAACCACAAGATTGCGTGCCAGCGTGGTATCTACTGTAGCAATTCCTCCAGTACAGAGATTTGCGATTGCATTTCGTGTTTTTGGCCCAACTGAACCATATCCCGTTGTTTCAGGAGTGCCGCCAGACACAATACCGTACTTTGCTTGCCATGCCTGTACTGCTTTTTGTGTAAGCAATCCAAAGTACCCACTTACAATCGCATCTGGATAGACACTCGGATCTTGTGCTAAAAATGTCTGAAGCGTTCGTACTTCATCATTCTCATCACCTTTATTTAGATTGTACGCGATGCGTATACATGAATCAGTTGTGATTGGTGTACTAACAATATATGGATTAGGTGCAATACCATTCGTTGAACTTGAATTCTCAACTGCCTGTAGTTGTTGTTGCAAGACTTGTACCTGTTTCAGTAAATTTTCAATCTGGCTTTTTAATTCATCGTGAGTGACTGCATTGGAAATACCAGGCGCTACTATTGCTGCTGCAATTAATAGTACTGGAATGATGAGGCGTCGCGACATGTTATTTAAATAATCCTCGAATAAAATTCTCAATCGCAATAAGAACAGATGCCATATTCGCTTGTCCAGTGCTACCGGTATTCCCTATCGTTACCGTTACCTGATCAACAACAATACCATCTCTCTCTAGTATTGCTGTATAAGTTCCATCTTGAGCGTACGTATAATTTATTGTTCGTTCGAATGATGAACATATGTCAGCAGGAAATGGCTGTGATGATTTCTGTGTATCCCCGAAGTACAGTGTATATAAACCACCGCGACAGCTTTTTGCTGTATTTATACGCGCAGTAAATTCAACTGTGCGCGATGATTTGCTAAGAATCCTTAATTGTAAGGTATCATTAAGTGTCTCATTGAATACATCAACATTGTCAATGTTATTCGCAGTAGATACGTTCACCGTACACACTTCTTCATCGAAAAAAGCATTTGGATGTGACTGCTGTAATCGAGCTGTATATACTGCAGGACTTAGGTACGTATGTACAAGTTCTTCATAATAATAATTTGGATTGGTGCAAGTTCGCGGACTACTTTTGGACCCATCCCCCCAATCCACAACATACGTAAGATTTCCGTCACAAAGACCGCCGCCAAGTAATATGCGTGCTTGTACGGTTAATGGTGCTGCTCCACTATTTGGTGTAATAAAACATGTGCTGTTAGTACCGGTTCGTGTACTGTATACATTTATTTTTTTCTCAACAACTGGGAGGCTTGAAAGGCTACCGCGTCCAGCTTTCATTCGCACTGTGTAGATACCTGCATTTTTATACGTATATTTGAATTCTTTTGTATACCCATTGCTGCCTATACATAAGGAGTTCCCAGCTTCTTTCTTTACCATCGCAGATCCATCTCCCCAGTCTATCTCATATGAGGTACACGAAAGCGGTACGTCTGATCGTAACATAACACCTGCCGCAAACGGCGCAGATCCTTGTGTATCAGAAAATGTAATAGATGCTTTTGCGTTTGGATCTATTGGAAAATTACCTGTGTTTTTTTCTTGCGCAGTTACCGTGAGTCTGCCGATAACAGGTAGCGTCTGCAGTGAACCATTACCCAAGCGCAACGTTACAATATATGTGCCGGGGGTTGCGTATGTGTGTTCCTTTTGAACACGCACTGCATCGGTTGAACAACCAACCACGCCTTGTCCTTGTTGAATTTCTTTTGCGCTTCCATCTCCCCAATCGAGTTCGTATGACGTACACGCTAAACCAGTAAACTCAAAAGTGGCTGATACTTTTAAATCAATCGGTCCCCGTGTAGGGGTGACAGTGAACGCACGAGTATTCGTTACTGAATCATCAATAGTACCGCATGAATTTCTAATAGCCTGTCGTGTTCGGGGGCCTACTCTTCCATATCCAGTTGAGTCATAATCGCCTTGAGTAACAATACCGTGGCGCACTTGAAAACGCTGAACTGCCCGTTCAGTTGCAGGACCAAAGTAACCGGTTATCTCTCCTTCTGGATATATTTGTGTGTCTTGTGAAAGAAACTGCTGCAACATAGTAACCTCAAAAGCTGTCTGTGAATCTCTATCACCTCGCTCAAGATTAAACTGTAAGTCAGGACAACGTCCATACTGAAATGTTCCAGCGGTGCTGCCAGCAACTGGTACGTTTACAACAGGAGGAGCGGTGGGTCCTAAAGAGCTAGTCGGTGTGAGTTGCGCTTGCAGTGCACTAATTTGTTCAAGAAGGTTTGCGATTTGTTGACGCAATTGATCGGCCGTTTGTGCTTCAACAGTATACGGCGTAGTTAGAAGCACTGCGCCAAGAAACATAGCGGCAAAGGTAAAACGTATCTTCATGCACTAATAATATACGTTTCGTGCCTTTAGAACAAACTAACTCGGGGATACGCCGTGAGTTCACAATAGCCTGTTTTAGCCGCCACAACTCTTGGAGTACCATCACGAGTATCGAATCAAGAAGGAATACTGCGGACGTACGTGAATATATCAACGTTGGTGCTTCTGGTGTCAAAATTGAAACGCATTTCGTTCGTATTGAACAAAAAGCATTTCCTTGTTTAAACACCTAATTATTGGTAAGGTCGTCTTAGAAAGGGCGCTCATTACAATAGAAGGAAAATATAGAATGGAATATATTCTACGTTATCTCCCTTTTGAGGGACATGTACATTGGCGGCAAGGAGCAATGCTCAAAGCAGTTGCCCCATACACTGCTCGACAATGCTGGGGTGGAATTATAATGCCTAACAGGGTTCCACCCATCATCACATTAGATGATGCCGCAGCACACAAGCATGAAATTCTTGTTACCATTCCCGAAGAAGATTTCGAATCTCTAATAGTCGGCTATCTCTCGGAGGAAACATCTATTGACGATGTGCGGAGAGGATTTGAAAGTGGCGTATGGATAGCAATGAAATTCTACCCTCGTGGCGCAACAACTAACTCAAAAGAGGGCATCAACTCTTGGGAGCTTCCATTTCATCCAGCACTAAAGGTTATGGAAGAGATTGGCATGCCGCTCTTATTACACGCCGAAGCAAATGTCGACGAAAGTACCGGTAAAGAGATCGATATCTATGATCGCGAATATCGGTTCATTCCGGTGCTCGAGGAGCTTAGAAAACTCTATCCTCGATTAAAAATATCTGTTGAGCATGGTACGTCATTGGAGATGGCACAGTTCATGGAAGAGCACGGGGATCCTAAAAAACTTGTGTGTACAGTAACTATCCAGCACATGATGTTTAGTCGACAGGATCTGCACAAAGACGGTTTTCAACCGCATATGATGTGCTATCCGATTCCCAAACGTGCAGAAGCGATGATGGCGTGGCGAAAATTGGGAACTAGCGGGAAGCCCTATATTTTTGCTGGTACCGACTCGGCTCCACACCCAACACACAAGAAGGAAAGTTCATGTGGGTGTGCGGGTGGCATGTTTACCGCACACGCAATGGTTCCGCTGTATGCTCATATCTTCGAACAAGCAGGGAGACTCCATAACCTCGAAGAGTTCTTGTGCATCAACGGACCGCGCTTTTATGGACTTGAGCCTCGTCCAGGATTAGTTACTCTAGTAAAAAAACCATGGACAAAGCAAAGTATGGTTGCAGTCAATGGTGGTGAAAAGATTCGCCCGTTCGGATATCATGAAGAACCTGAAAAGCGCTTCAGATTTGAATGGCAAATCAAAAAACCATAGTAAGCTTTCTTTAAACGACCGAGAACCTAAGTTCTCGGTCGTTTTTCTTAACTGGTCACCACCAGTCACTAAGTATAATCTAGGCCTTGCAGGCTTGATTCTGCTAAGTGCTTTTGATCTTGACTCATTCGCCTTCGCTCCACTCAGACATGGCTCCGCCTTGGGCAACTAAAAAACGATGCACACGCACTGTTTTTCTTAATGTTGTCCACCCTCTAGGATTCGAACCTAGGACCGCCAAGATATATTTTCAATATTATGTCGTCATTCGATAGTCGTGCAAAAATGTGTCCACCCTCTAGGATTCGAACCTAGGACCGCCAAGATATAAGCTTGGTGCTCTAACCAACTGAGCTAAGGGTGGACACATTTTTTCACACATCTCTCACTAGCCATAATAAGTTTGGTGTCTCTAACCAGACTGAGCTAAAGGTGGGAGTGGGTCAATAGTAGTGTGTTCGAAGGAAAATCTCAAGCGCTATGCGTATTCTTTTTCCAAAACCTCATTTATCGAATATATAATGCTTTCTCTCTCAGAATATAATGGGTGATGCTGGTCGCTGAAATCTTGAAAGAATTTCTGAACCGCTTCGAGTACTGGTTTGTATTTTGTTCGCAACTTCCGATATGTTCCGTCAAGTTTTCCCGCAAATTTTTCATCGCCTTCATGCCGTATCAATTCAGCACGTTCTCTAATTAAGCCGATGGTAAGCGCATTTTGTTTCAAGTCTGCCCATTTTATAACCGAAGGAGCGTGATCTTGATTGATAAAAATACTCTCTATATATCTTTGATATTGCTTATTCCTCTCTTCAGGACTCATATCATCGCTTTCTTTAAGGGGGCTCGTAAGAGATTGGACTAAAAAACGAACACGTCTATCAAAAAGCCATTCCAAGCCACCAAATGCTCCATCACGTTCAATTTCTTCCGGCACTTTGCTGTTCCCACCTTGCAAGGCAATAAGTTTCTTCTCGAGTGCAAGCAGTCGTGCTTGATCTTCTACAGAGTCGTGTAGAAGTGCCGCAATACAAACGTACTGTGCCTCAGCATCATCTTTTTCATCTGCCATCATATGTAGCGCATCATGAGCTACACTAAGCGGATGAATGATGAATGGTAAGCCTGTATCAGCCCTATCGGGTTGTTCGATATGTGCTTTTAACATAAGGCGAAGCGCCTCACGAATCTTTGCACGATATCCTTTTCCCTTCTCAAATCGTGTCTCAACTGTATGAAGGAACGCCTGTATGTCATCTTTGATACGCGCTATTTTTTCAGCAAACTGCGCATCTTGTTCTGATGGATTATCTATTGTTTCTATCTCAGCAATAGTTGGTTCGTGCCCAAGAGCAATTTCTATGGCAACGTCAAAAGCTGGTTCTTCAGTTTTTTTGACTACTTCGGGAGCAATGTTACTGAGTTTCTTTCCGCTCTCTTCCATATCTCTTGATTATACACCCGAATGTTCAATATCTTGTTTCTCTTTGATTGGAATATGGTGTTCGCGAAGCAGGTCTTCAAACTCAGTACGCTCAAGCGTCTCTTTCTCAACAAGTGCTGTCGCTATTGCATCGAGTACTGCTCGATGTTCAGTTAAAATTTGTGTTGCACGTGTATGTGCCGCATCAATAATTTCCTTTACTTCAGCATCGATGTCTGAAGAAATTTTCTCTGAATATTCTCTTCCGTGTACCCCTGCCCCAAATAGTGCTTCTCCATTATTACCAGCAAGCGCAACGGTTCCAATTTTCTCTGACATACCCCACCGTGTCACCATGTTGCGCGCAAGATTCGTAAGAACTTGTAAATCGTTTGATGGGCCAGTTGTTACATCATCAAAAACCATTTTTTCAGCAACGTACCCACCCAGAGAAACAGCAATGTCGTCAAGAAACTCTTTTTTTGACTGCATCTTGCGATCTTCAAACGGAAGTTTGAGCGTATAACCAGCTGCACGTCCTCGACTGATAATAGAAATCTTATGTACCGGATCAGAATACGGCAGTATCGAAGCAACAAGTGCATGCCCTCCTTCATGATATGCAGTAATTTCTTTTTCTTTCTTATTCAGTACATGACTCCTGCGTTCAGGACCAAGCATAACCTTTTCAATCGAACGAATGAGATCATACTGAGTAACTTCTTTTCGTGCTTCACGAGCTGCAAGAATTGCTGCTTCATTCATCAGGTTTGCTAAATCAGCTCCAGAAAAACCAGGTGTACGCTCTGCAATAACTTTCAAGTCCGTATCATCGTGTAATGGCTTCTTTTTCGCATGAATTTCAAGAATGCCTTCGCGTCCTTCGCGATCAGGTAGATCGATAGTAACGCGGCGATCAAAACGCCCAGGGCGTAACAATGCTGGATCAAGCACATCTGGTCGGTTTGTTGCTGCCATTACAATCACTTTCTCGTTTGGCTCAAACCCATCCATTTCAACAAGAATTTGGTTTAGTGTTTGTTCACGTTCATCATTTCCACCGCCGACGCCAGTTCCTCGCACTCGTCCAACGGCATCAATCTCGTCAATAAATACAATCGCAGGTGCAACTTTCTTAGCTATTTTAAACAGGTCCCGCACGCGGCTTGCGCCTACTCCGACAAACATCTCTACAAATTCAGAACCTGAAATAGTGAAGAATGGTACGTTTGCCTCTCCTGCGACAGCACGCGCAAGAAGTGTTTTTCCTGTTCCAGGGCTACCCATAAGCATGACTCCTTTAGGAATACGCGCACCAATTTCAATGAACTTCTTTGGACTCTTAAGAAAATCTACAATTTCAAGGAGTTCTTCTTTTGCTTCTTTAGCGCCTGCCACATCTTTGAAGAGTACTTTTTGTTGCTTATCATTTGGATCAACCATCCGTGCTTTACTTTGCCCAAAAGTGAAGGCTTGCATACCCCCTCCACCTTTTACCTGTCGTGACAGATACCAGATAATGAGGACAATTATGATGATTGGAATAAGCAAAGGCGCAAGTGCAAGGAACCAATACCGAAACCCACTTGGGTCTGCAATAGTAATATTAACCGCAGAAAGTGCTTGATATGTTACACCGTAGTTTACTAATGTCTCAGTAAATGAGGCTTCGGTCTCTTTTTTAGATTTCTTTACAACTGCTTCAGCTGCGGATTCATCATCACCTTCTGTCGGAATAAGTACATACGTAACTTCAAGATTCTCACCACTTACTTCTACCTCACTTACGAGCCCTTCATTTATATCAACAGCAAGTTGCGAAAGTGAAACTTCTTCTTTTGCAGCAAAATATTCGGTAACTGAAGAATACGATGAAAGAAGCAGTGCAAAGACAAAAAAGGTAATTATCATTTGTACCCAAAAATTACCTTGCTGCAAATGCTGCATTTTATGCATGACTGACTTCCCCTTTCCTTTATGCAGACTTTTTTTCTGCCTCTTTTTTGTTGATTTTTTCTGTGCATTCATAGTGGTGCAAACTGTAACACAGCTCTGTAAAGAACGCACTTATTTTCAGCGCTTTTGAGAAGATGCGATTACTGTCCACCAAATTCATCAAGCAAGTAGGTTCGAGCGCAACTACAAAAACCTCCAGTTAACTTGATGTTTTTGTAGAAAAACTACTCGTCTCTAAAGTTAGCGATTAATCGCTAATGATATGGTAGATATTGATTGATCTTCCTCACAGTGATAGATGTCTGCCAGTTTTAGCCCCGCCCACAGGTATGGTACCCTTTCTGGTATGTCTCTTGTAGATAACAAAAGAATACGTTTTGATTTCGAGATTCTTAAAGAGTTTGAGGCAGGTATTGAGCTTCTTGGTATCGAGGTTAAAGCACTGCGTGCAAAACGGGCAAGCCTTCGAGGCGCACGTGTGTTAGTGCGTGGCGGTGAGGCTTTTCTGATTGGAGCAACTATACAACCATATCAGGTAGATAATACACCAGATTCGTACGATCCTGAACGAGTGCGCCGTCTGCTGCTTTCTAAAAAAGAACTCTCAGAACTCGCCGGATCAGATGTAGCGAAAGGTTTGACATTAGTGCCTATTTCGTTGTATAATAACAAGAGGAGGTTAAAGCTTTCTTTTGGATTAGCACGTGGAAAGAAGCAAAAAGACAAGCGTGAGACGATAAAAGAGCGAGAAACAAAGATTGCCATTGAACGCTCTATGAAACGCGGGTAAACTACCCTCCTAATAGTTCATTGACAATAGCCGATTACTGCCGAGCCTAATTGAATTATCAATTGGGCTCGGGGGATGATCGGCTTCGACAAAGAGATTACTGTGTTTGTGTGCGTTATGGAAGTGAACGACTTCCTAAAAACGTTCAAACCCGATAAGTGCATCTAAAACTGCACGCGGAATCCTTTCACCTTTCCAGATGAAGGATTTCGGCTTCGCTTACGCGTAATACGTCTAAGCGACCGTTCTCGTGTTTGATGTTCGATAGAGCATAAGAGAACGTCATTTTTTCGAACTCGAGTAGTATGTCGCTTTGCATACTGCTTCAAATTTAAGAAGATCGATAGTGCTTGGTTGTGTATTTCCTTTACATGTACTATCTAAATTTCAGGGAATACTACGTAACGTAGATTCACTAACACTTCCTCTTTTGGACGCGGGTTCGATTCCCGCCATCTCCACAATTAATACAAAATGCCCTGCTTAAATAAGTAGGGCATTTTGTATTAATAGATTTGTAGAATGAGCAGCATTCGGGGAATCGAAAAAAGCGAGTATATCGGAGCCGTGCGACGATTCGAGCGGCGGGGTCGCGTCGCTTAGTATTTGTGAACACGCAGTGTGAAAGAAATACTTAGCAAAGGTGACCGATTCTCACAAATGCTTCCACAAACACGTTAGCCCGTAATGCGAATAGCATTACGGGTTTTACGTTTTGTGGAGATGGCGGGAATCGAAAGGCGGAAACCCGCCTGCGGGGCACGAGCAAGCAGCGAACTCAGACCAAAAGTACTTAGTGAGCGTGAGTCTGAAAGACGAAATGTGAGCTTAGTGCCTGGTGGTCGATTCCCGTCATACACGGCACTGAATTACGTAATTAATTACATATTTAATTACGTATATTTCTAAAAACTAGCATTCGTTTTTAAGAATTCCAATTCCTCTGAGGTTGATTCTCTACCTAATACTTCATTACGATGTGGGTAGCGTCCAAACTGATCAATAATAGCCTTGTGCGATATCTCATATCCCAAATAATTCTCATTCCCATATTCAGTAAAGAGTCTTAATGCTTCTATATGAACTTCCGGAGATTCAGCATGCATAAATGGCATATAGAAGAAAACTCGCTGTTCTTTCGGAATCTTCTTGTCATCCCCTACTGCAATAGCGTCTTGAGCTAAGTGTAGTGCCAATGCATCACTACTAAAGCTTTTTGCATCGTTACGAAATATATTACGAGAAAATTGATCGAGTACAACAATTTCCGCAAGCCGTCCTTCTGGAGCTTCCTTCCAACTTTCTGTTTCTCTATTCAACACATTCTCATATACATCTTGAAACCTATCCCGTATGACTGTATCGAGTTCGGAATCCTTCGTGAACCACTGTTCTTCCCCCACTTCTTCAAACCAAAATGTAAGAACATCGCCTATTATTTTTTTGTCGTTCATGTATACAGTATACAGGAACTCTCACTTTCAAAGAGTTCTGTCAATCTTGAGTAACCAGTTTATTTAAGGAAATCCCTACACTGTTGACATCTGGAGTAGATGGTCACACAATAAACATCGGAATAAACTTTTTTGGGAGAATACTGATGCGGAATTTC